>CANHCS010000082.1 GCA_947459195.1 Sphingobacteriaceae bacterium | reverse complement strand
TCAAAATCATGGTCCTCTGTAGCCATCCAATAAACTGGAACAAAGTTTTTATCGGGAAATTGAGTTTTGAGCTGTTGCGATAATTTTATCGCGGTAGCTATTTTGTAAATAAAATAAAGCGGACCGGTAAAAATATTGAGCTGATGGCCAGTGGTGATGGTAAAGGTGTTTTCCTGTTGAAGTAAATCGATGTTTTCTTTGACTTTGTCAGTTATGGGGGAATGCAATCGACTATACTGTTCCTGGAGTACCTCCACCAGCACTTGCCGATTTGCTGCTACCTTTTTCTCTTCCAATAATTTTCTGAAGCCATCGATGTTGGGTGATTGCCCATAAAAATCTTTCAATGAGGGGTCTTGCTCCAGGTAACGGATCAATCCTGATGAAAAGCTTTGGGTAGCTCGGTAATCGATGTAGCTGGCTTTCATCTCTTGGTTTCTATTTTACCAGGTGCCCATAAAGGTCAAAATCTTCAGCCCGGTCAATTTTTACCTGCACAAAACTACCAACAGGAGCGTAATTCATTTTCGCATCGATGAGTACTTCGTTATCTACCTCTGGTGAGTCAAATTCAGTTCGTCCTACAAAGAAATCACCTTCTTTTTTATCAATCAGTACTCGGAAGCTTTGACCCACTTTTGCCTGGTTTTTCTCAAACGAAATTCCCTGCTGGATGTCCATGATTTCTTCTACGCGTTGTTGTTTTACTTCTTCAGGCACATTGTCCTCCAAGCTGTGAGCATGAGTTTTCTCCTCATGAGAATAGGTAAAACAACCTAAACGATCGAATTTGGTAGCTGCTACCCATTCTTTCATCTCCTCAAAATCTTGTTCCGTTTCTCCGGGATAGCCGCAAATGAGTGTGGTCCGTAGTGCAATATCAGGAACTTTGCTGCGAATTTGATCAACCAGATCGATGGTTTTTTGTTTGGTAATGCCTCTTCGCATCGATTTTAACATCGGGTCTGAAATATGCTGCAAAGGCATGTCGAGATAATTGCAAATATTTTCACGCTCCTTCATCACGTCCAGAATTTCCATCGGAAAACCGGAAGGGTAGGCGTATTGCAGGCGGATCCATTCGATGCCGTTCACATCAGAAAGCTTACGTAATAAATCAGCCAGTTTTCGTTCATTGTACAGATCCAATCCATAGTAAGTGAGATCTTGTGCGATGAGGATGAGTTCTTTGGTACCCTTTTTAGCGAGCATTTTGGCTTCCTTCACCAAATCTTCCATCGATTTGGAAACGTGCTGCCCTCTCATCAATGGGATGGCACAAAACGAACAAGGGCGGTTACAACCTTCGCCAATTTTGAAGTAGGCAAAATGGGAGGGAGTGGTCAATAAGCGTTCTCCAATGAGTTCGTGTTTGTAGTTCACGCCAATCTCTGCCAGTAATTCAGGGAGATCGTTGGTGCCAAAATAGGCATCCACATTGTTGATTTCGGCTGATAATTCTGGTTTATATCGTTCTGAAAGGCAGCCGGTGACGATCACTTTACCGATCTTCCCTTGCTCCTTTAATTCGCTGTATTGTAGAATCGTATCAATGGATTCCTGCTTCGCATTATCGATGAAACCGCAAGTATTGATGACCACAATGTCGTTTTCGCCCAGCTCTGCAGACTCATGAGCAACCTCGAGCTGTCCGGCTTTTAATTGTCCCATCAATACTTCAGAATCGTACACATTCTTAGAACAGCCAAGCGTGATGACGTTTACTTTTGGTTTCTGAATATTTGATTCGGTGATTTTGGTCTTCATCTGCTGCTTATTGATGGAATAAGGAATCTACGAATGCTTTCTTATTAAATAACTGTAAATCATCGATGCTTTCGCCTACGCCGATGTATTTCACCGGAATTTTGAACTGATCGGAAATGCCAATCACCACGCCACCTTTTGCGGTGCCGTCTAATTTGGTCAAGGCCAAGGCATTTACATCGGTTGCTTCGGTAAATTGTTTACATTGTTCAATGGCGTTTTGTCCAGTTGATGCGTCGAGCACCAATAAGATTTCGTGCGGTGCGCCTGGTACAATCTTATCCATTACCTTTTTGATTTTACTCAATTCGTTCATGAGGGCCACTTTATTGTGTAAACGACCGGCTGTATCAATAATGGCCACATCGTCGCCATTGGCTGCGGCAGATTGTACGGTGTCAAATGCTACCGAAGCAGGATCGGAACCCATATCTTGAGCAACCACTCTCACGCCAACGCGTTCGCCCCAAAGCTTCAGTTGGTCAACAGCTGCGGCACGGAAAGTATCGGCTGCGCCTAAAACTACTTGATTGCCAGCGGCTTTGAGTTTATGCGCCAGTTTACCAATCGTGGTGGTTTTGCCAACCCCATTTACACCCACCACCATAATTACATATGGGCTTTGTTTGCCGTATTCGAAATTTTCGAAATCGTTGCTATTGTTTTCAGCCAATAAAGCCTGAATCTCTTCTCTTAAAATCTCATTCAGTTCAGAAGTGTTCAGGTATTTATCACGAGCTACTCGTTTTTCGATTCGCTCAATAATTTTTAAAGTGGTATTCACACCAACATCAGAAGTGACCAGGATCTCTTCCAGTTCATCCAAAACATCTGCGTCTACCGTAGATTTTCCGACAATGGCCTTGGTTAGTTTAGAAAACAGCCCCGACTTGGTTTTTTCTAAACTTTTCTCCAGTTCTTCCTTGCTTTCCAGCTCCTCAGGTGAGGGTTCGTCTTGTTTTACGGGTTCAGTTATTGCTATTGGAACATGAACTGGTTCTGACGCAACTGATGCTTCCTCTGTAGATACGATTTCCTCCTGCTGTACTTCAGGAGTTGCCGGAAGTGCTTCTTCAACAATCGTTTCCACAACTGGTTCCGTTGCTTCGATCGTTTGTACTGGCTCCGCAGGCTGTTCTTTGGGTACTACAATTGCTTCCTCAAGAGGTTCAACCACAGTTTCTTGCACTACCGCCGGCTCAGCTGCTGGTTTAGGTTTTTTTCTGAATAGGTCAAATAATCCCATAATGCGAAATTAAACAAAAAAAGCCGCCCACGAATGTTCGGGGAGGCTTTTGAAATACTTTTAAAAATAATTATTCGGCGTTCTGTGCTTTGGCATCAGCGATCGCATCTTTAATGTGATCGTTGTGCACAATTTGCTCTTTAAAGCTGTATGCACCAGTCTTAGGCGATTTAGTCATGGTAATCACCTTTGAATATTCTTTACCGGTTCCG
>CANHCS010000081.1 GCA_947459195.1 Sphingobacteriaceae bacterium | reverse complement strand
GCGAAGCATAGGCGCGAGGATCGTATTCAAGGATACCTCTGATTAGAAATAAATTTGTGATCCTTAAATGCGACCCGAGCGCGAAGCATAGGCGCGAGGATCGTATTCAAGGATACCTCTGATTAGAAATAAATTTGTGATCCTTAAATGAGACCCGAAAAAGAAGCCTAATCTTAGGCTCCGTTTCTGAAGAATAATGCAGAAAGCAGCCTCCAAATCCTCGAAAGAGTAGGGTGGGAGGCTGTTTTGCTTTGGGCGGCATTTCGCGCTATCCGCTCGTAGTGTCCCTCCGCTGCGCTTCGGGCCAGCTACCCGCTGCTATCGCGGCCGCGGACTTGCCGAAAGTGTGGAATTTATTTAATGTAAGTAGCCTGTTCTTAGGACAACTACATGCAATTTACATATCAGAAAACCTTAGACTCTTTCGCTCATGATATTTTTAAAATGATATTTACAATCTATAAATGCATATTTAAGTACTATTAGGCGATAGAATGCGTGTAATTAAGGTTTGGTTATACACTATTGTTTTGAATTTAGCCTATTTTAATTAGGGTATAGCACCTATTTTTAATTTGATTTTAAATTTCAAATTGCGTTATCCTTAATGCCAATATGAGGCGTTAATTTAAAATTCTTAAATCAATTTATTCACTTGTTATGACTAATCGTTCAAATCACACTCCTGCAAAAAGTAATTCATTTGTAGAAAACAAAAATTTATTGAATGCGCTGCATGAAATAAATCTTGAGTTTATTGATTCAAGCAGCAGTAAGCGTTCCCTTTTTAAGAAGATGCTTTTAAATGTTTTAACAGTTACACAAAGTGAATATGGTTTTATTGGAGAGATACTTTTCAGAGATGGACAACCTTACCTGAAAACGTATGCGATAACTGATATTTCATGGGACGAGGAAACCGCAGCATTGTACAAGAAATATGAATCGCTGGGTATGGAGTTTACGAATCTAAACACGCTTTTTGGGCATACTATAAAAACAGGAGAGGTTGTCATCTCTAACAATCCTGCAAATGATCCGCTACGAGGTGGTTTACCCAAAGGGCATCCAGCATTGAATCATTATTTAGGAATTCCGGTCAAGGATAAGAGTGATGTTATGATTGGTATGATCGGAATTGCCAATAAGAAGGGAGGCTATAGTGGAGAAGATGTGGAGTATTTGAGTCCAATAATATCGCTAACTGCTGCATACATTTCTGCTATTAGAGCATACGAGGCAAAGGACTTTTTCTCAGATACCTTAGATCTGTATAAAAATGCTATTGATAGTCACACAATTGTTTCTGTTACTGATGTTGAAGGCAAAATAACTTATGTTAATGATAAGTTTTGTGAGATTTCAGAATTCTCTTTTTCTGAAATTATTGGAAAGAAGCATAATTTAATCAAATCAGGTTTTCATGATAAATCTTTTTATAAGAATTTATGGGATACATTACTCAGCGGTAAAACCTGGAAAGGCGAATTTAAAAACAGGTCGAAGACTGGAAAGTATTTTTGGGTTTCAGCAACCATAGTTCCGTTTTTAGATGCCAATAAAAAACCATATCAGTTCCTAGCATTTGAGAATGATGTTACAAAACTTAAGGGGCAGGAGAGAGAGTTGCTGAACTTTTTCCGATTGTCGGTTGATATGCTTTGCATAACCACGCTTGATGCCCGCTTTGTTAAGTTTAGTGAGTCTTTCCCAATCTCATTAGGAATCACAGAACAAGAGTTGCTAGACACGCCGTTTTTAGACTTAGTTCATCCGGAGGATCTCGAACAAACAATCCTCCAGGTTAAAAAACTTTCAGAAGGTCAAAAAGTAATTGGATTTGAAAACAGATACCGTAAAAAAGATGGCACTTATATGTTGCTATCCTGGAAAGCCTCATTGAATCAAGAGGATGGATTAATTTATGCTCACGCAACGGATATTACGCACAAACGTGAATTTGAAAATCAGATTATTCAATCGAAGGTTGATTTGGAAAAAGCCAAGGCAAAGGATTCTTTTCTTGCCAATATGAGCCATGAGATTCGAACCCCATTAAATGCTATCATTGGTTTTACTGAATTGTTAGGCCGAACAAACCTTGATAAAGAGCAGTCCGATTATTTGGAAATAATCGAAAGTGCGTTGAAGAACCTTAACGTTATTGTGAACGATATATTAGATCTTTCTAAGTTGGAGAGTGGTAAGGTAGAATTGGAATGTCAACCATTTTTAATCGAAGTGCTTCTGAAGCAAATTGTTCAGATGCACTTAAATAAGGCAAAATCAAAAAATATCAAATTGCTTTTAAGTTATGATAGTGGAATTCCAGAGTGCTTGTTTGGTGATGAAACTCGCCTCTCTCAAATGCTCATCAACTTAATTTCAAATGCAATTAAGTTCACAAATGAAGGTTATGTTGAGCTCCGAGTTACCGAACTATTAAGAGAAAATGGTCAGGTGCAAATTAACTTTAGCGTCAGAGACACTGGTATTGGAATAGACCGGGAAAAGCTGGGGCTAATTTTTGAGCGCTTTACTCAGGCAGAGGACTCAACCACCAGATTATATGGAGGAACAGGTTTGGGCTTGAGTATTGTTAAGTCATTAGTTGAATTGCATAAAGGTGAATTAAAGGTAGAGAGCGCTCCCGGAATTGGGTCTGATTTCAGTTTTGATTTATATTTTTCTATTTCAAATATAAAACCTGAGAGAACCACATCAAAAGTAAACACTGATTTAAAGATTAATAATTTAAAAGGCTTAAATATTTTGATAATAGAGGATAATGAACATAACCAGATTCTTGCACAAAAGTACTTAGAAATGAATGGAGCAGATGTGGTTATTGTAGGGAATGGTAAATTAGGTATTGAAGCATTAAAAGTTGGAAACATCGATTTGATTTTAATGGATATACAAATGCCGGTTATGGATGGTATAGAAGCAACTTTAGCAATAAGACAAGAATTGAATTTGAGTATACCCATTATTGGTTGCTCTGCGCATGCCTTGGAATCAGAGAGAAGAAAATGCCTTAATGCAGGAATGAATGGATATATAACAAAACCTTACAAAGAAAAAGAGCTTATTGATGTTATTTTGAATTACGATTTAAATAGTAAGGTTGAAAAAACAAAAGAAACAATAAAGCCTGAATTAGATATAGAAAATGATGATGTAGTTAGTATTTTCCAACAATGGGAGTCAGAATATGATGCAGAAACAGTTGAAGAATTATTAGCGCCATTGAAAAGAAGAATTCCCTTAGATATTGAAAAGTTTAATCAGTATTTGGAATCGGGTGAAAACGCTCATATTTCTTCATTAGCACATAACCTGGCAGGGTCGCTAAGTATGCTGAGGTTTACTAAAGGAGCCCGCCTATTGAAAGAGCTTGAAGCTTCATCCAAATCAGAAAGTACAGATTTGGTGAAGTCAAATTTAGAAATTGTTCTTCCTTACCTGAAAAATATATTAGAAGAATTAAATTCGTTATAAAATCTTCAAATAAACGGTCAGAAGTCAATTAATTCAATCTCAGCATAATTAACGCGTTGAATTAGGTTGATATGTTCCTTTGTTAAATCAATTTCATGGAATTTAATAATAATATGATTTCGTTTTTTAAGCAAAAATAAGGCTACTTATTTTAACATCATAAACGGGATAATTGACTTAAATAATGGCTCAAAATGAATCTTGCAGCCCATGCATTACTTCAATTC
>CANHCS010000080.1 GCA_947459195.1 Sphingobacteriaceae bacterium | reverse complement strand
TTTTCGTCAGTCCTGATTATCTGGTCTGATGTGATGGTTGAACCATTTACGAGTGTGTTAACCAATTGCTTTGATTTCATAAAAGCTGCTTTATCTCGCATTTCAGGACTGGTATATTTTGCATTTTCTAAAGTTATGGTGCTAACAATATATTTATTAGCTGGTGAAGAAATGATGCGTGCACCGTCAATACTTTTTTTCTTAATAATCTCGGTAATAAATTCTTCTAGCGTTGTGTACAAGAAAAGATAGGTGTTTTGACTACCTTTTTCTATTCTTTCAATCATTTCAAACTTCACACATGGTTCGGCAAAACCTTGTTCTGCACTAATCTGAGCTTTGGATTGTGCTTTTGGAACTACGCTAAGTACAGAGTCTTCGGGATATTCATCAATGTAACAGCTACTGTGTAGTAATTTCCTGCTTCTCCTTCTAGTTTCTTTACTCCCTCGAATGGAGATGAGGTATAAACTCGCTTTACGAAATTAATTGCCGAGGTTTTTATGATGTACCCCTAAATTAGGACTGGTAATTAAGATATTATTTTTAAATCTTAAATTACCAATTATGACAAAAAACAGCAGACGTAAATTCAGCGCCGATTTCAAGGCCAAAGTCGTTTTAGAAGCGTTCAAAGAGCGCAGTACCATTGAGGATTTGGCTCGCAAGTATGAGCTCCATCCCACCCAGATTAATACATGGAAAAGAGAGGCTACAGCCAATATGTCCTCTGTTTTCGGTTCTGGCAAATCGGAAGGGCAGACAGATGTGGAGCAGCAAACTGAGAAGCTGTACGCCCAGATCGGCCAGCTAAAAGTGGAGAACGATTTTCTTAAAAAAAAGCTCTTTTAAGACCTTTAGACGAGCGTCGTTCTATGATAGATAAACAAAATAGTAAGTTGAGTATATCAGCCCAGTGCCGGATTTTACAGGTTCACCGAAGTGGATTGTATTACCAACCCTGTAGTGAAAGCCAGGAAAATATCGCTATTATGCGCCTTTTGGATGAGCAGTATTTTAAAACGCCGTTTTACGGGGTAAGAAAACTGACCGCCTGGTTAAGAGGGCTTGGCCATACGATTAATCGCAAGCGGGTAAAACGCTTAATGGATTTAATGGGCTGGCAAACTATCTATCGTCGCCCCAATACCAGTAAGCCTAATAAACAAAACCGGATATATCCATACATACTAAAGGGATTGGAGATCAATCGCCCCAATCAGGTTTGGGCTATGGATATCACGTATGTGCCTATGCGGCGTGGTTTTATGTACCTCTGCGCTGTTATAGACCTTCATACCCGTTTTGTTTTAAACTGGAGCCTTAGTAATACAATGACTTCAGACTGGTGCACAGAAGTGGTCAGCGAAGCAATAGATAAATATGGGAAGCCCGAAATCTTTAATACAGATCAGGGCAGCCAGTTTACCAGTAATGAGTTTATAGGGTTATTATTATCCCACGACATCAAGATCAGTATGGATGGTAAAGGCAGAGCCATTGACAATATATTTGTTGAGCGCTTGTGGCGATCGGTTAAATATGAACATATTTATCTACATTCAGCACAAGATGGAGTGGCGCTGTATGAGGGCTTAAAAAATTATTTTGAATCACTATTGTCCGACTAAAATAATAAAATAATGCCATAAAAAAGGGCGGTTCGTAAGAACCACCCAGATTAGTTAAGTTTGAGTTACCACACAAAAACTTACTAAATATGGATAAAGGTAAAAATTTTGTCGGACAGCCGGTATTATCACAGATTTTAGATGTAATACCCAGTTCTTTGATAAATCAGTCAAGCCGCAAACACCAGGCAAACAGATATTACAAGCTGTTGCCTTTTCGTACTCACTTGGTGAGCCTACTTTATGGAGTGTTCAGTTATTGCAATGGTCTCAGGGAGCTTAGTGAAGGGCTATTAGCCTGTGAAGGCAAGCTGTCGCATCTTGGATTTGATAAAGCTCCGGCTCGAAGTACTCTATCAGATGCGAACAATAATCGAGATTATCGGGTATTTGAGTCTGTTTACTATGATTTGCTCCATAAATATCACAGCTTTATCTCGGACAGCCGGTTGAAGGGATTAAGCATCAGGAACTTAAAAGTGATTGACAGCAGCACCATTCAACTGTTCAGCGACATTTTACGCGGTGTTGGTCGCAACAGATTGGATGGAGCAAGAAAGAAAGGAGGACTAAAGGTTCATGCTCTGATGGATGCTTTTAGCGGTGTGGTAGAGTTTGCCCGGATTACAGAATCCAAAGAACATGATCAGAAATTCCTCTACCATCTGAAGTTGGCAGCAAACAGCTGGATTGTATTTGATAAAGCCTATACCACTTATGCTCAGTTCTTAAAATGGACGAAGCAGAAGATTTGGTTTGTGACGAGAGAGAGAAAAAACGCAGACTATCACGTCACCAAGGTAATGACGGACAAAACGAAGAAGCAGAATGCCAAAGGTGTATTAAAAGAGCAGTATATAACGGTGGGGGTAAAACAAAATGGTATAGTGGTTGAACGACTCAAGCTGAGGCGCATTGAGTATTTAGGTGAAGACGGAAAAAAGTATGTGTTTGTGACAAACAATTTTACGTTGCCTGCCAAACAGATTGCAACAATCTATAAGAACAGGTGGATGATAGAGCTGTTGTTCAAGCAAATCAAGCAGAATTTTCCGCTGAGATACTTTTGGGGTGAGAGTCCGAATGCGATTAAGATGCAGGTGTATTGTGTATTAATGGCTCAGCTGCTAATGGTTGTGATTAGAAAAAAGGCAGCAACTAAGAAGTCGTTTGCCAATATGATAACTGTAATAAGGCTTCATTTAATGAGCTATGTGGGGTTGCTGGAATTTATAAAAGACACTTACAAAGCATGGAGAAAAACGCATAACGCATCGTTTGCATTTTCTCCGTAGAAAAAATGGGGGGTACTACCCCTTAAATTGAAACAATCTATTTTTGGGCTAAAACCCTTAACAGAAAAGCGTTTTAGCAAAGTAAATACCGACTTTAGTCGGACAACAATGATAATTTATATAAACTAGCATAGATTTAAATGAATATGCAATTATGTGTATTTATATTTATTTTGCTCAAGACTAGTTTTTTTATACTCTGAATAATAATAAATGCTAAGACCTACTAGTACCGCAAAGCCGCCGATCAATAGGATATTATTGATCAAAACATCATTATTATTAACTACTATAAGAGGAGGAGTATTAATACTAGTGAGACTTGCTGTGTAATCAGAACCCGTGTTTTGAGGTAATGAGGGATTTGTACCGGACTCTTTTGACCCTAAGAAGGTATTAGTTGCAAAAGCGCTACCAAAATATGTCTTAGCCCCCTAAATGACTGGACTGATTTTAAAATTCAGTTTAGAACATTAAATTTAGGGAATCATGAGTACAAAACGTCGCAGTTGGAGTGTTGACCAAAAGCTTCAACTTATTCAGGAAGCGGATCAGTATGGAATTACTGAAACGATTCGCAAGTACAATGTTGCTCAATCTTTATTCCATCGTTGGAAAAGGAGTTTAACAAAGATGGGATATCAGGTCTGCAACATAAGTACCACACGGTTGATCCGGAAATCAAGCAATTACAGGTTGAAAATGAACGCTTAAAACGGATCATTGCGAACCAGGCTTTAGAGCTTGAGTTCAAAAACGAGCTTTTAAAAAAAAGCCGTTGAAGTTACAGGAGGTAAAATCCTGTATGAAGTTCTTTGAAAGTAAGATAAAGGTTAGTC
>CANHCS010000079.1 GCA_947459195.1 Sphingobacteriaceae bacterium | reverse complement strand
GGCAAATCATAAATCGTCCATCAAAAGAATCAGAGCAAACGCAACTAAGCGTTTACGTAATCGCTATCAGGCAAAAACTACCAGAAATGCGATCAAAAAATTGCGTACCACTACTTCAAAGAAAGAGGCTACTCCACTATTGAGTAAAGTAGTTTCTATGCTCGACAGATTAGCTAAAAAGAACGTAATTCATAAAAACAAAGCAGCCAATAACAAGTCTAAACTGACTAAGTTTGTGAATGGTCTAAAATAAGCATTTGTATAAATATTTAAGAAAAGGTGTTAATCAAAAATTAACACCTTTTCTTTTTTATTAAATTTTCGTAGCTTGTAGCATGGGCTACGATGGCGAAAAAATCAGCATTAAATCCTGGAAGGAGGAAGACCGCCCTCGAGAAAAGCTCTTATTACATGGTCGCCGTAACCTGAGTGATGCCGAGTTGATTGCTATCTTAATTGGTTCGGGCAATAAGCAAGAATCGGCAGTAGCGCTTAGTAAGCGGATTTTGAATGTTCACGCCAACGATTTAAACCAATTGGGAAAACTATCTGTTCAGGAACTGGCCCGGTTTAAAGGTATTGGCGCTGCCAAGGCCATCAGTATCATTGCGGCTTTAGAGTTGGGGCGTCGAAGAAAGGAGCAGTTAAGTGTAGAAAAACCCAAAATAAGCAGCAGTAGGGATGCTTATGAACTGCTGGCGCCTCAGTTTCGCGATTTAGCGCATGAAGAATTTTGGGTGCTGCTGCTAAACAGGGCAAACTTAGTTTTGGCGAGGCATTTGGTAAGTAAAGGTGGGCAGGCCGGTACCATAGCCGATCCGAAAATTATTTTCAATTTGGCCTTGCTGGGCCATGCTTCGGCAATTTTATTGGCTCATAATCATCCTTCGGGAAGTTTGAAACCAAGTACATCAGACTGCGAATTAACTACGAAGCTGATTGCTGGAGCCCGTTTGCTCGATCTTCAGATCCTCGATCATCTCATTTTTACTGACACCGGCTTTTTTAGTTTTGCGGATGATGGTCTCATTTAATCTCATTTTATGTCTAATTAGCTTACAGTGAAAAACTGCAATTTCCTATCTTTGCCTTTTACACTGATTGGCTTTTATGAAGATATCTTATTCCTGGCTTAAACAATTTATACAAACCGATAAAACACCTGAAGAAATTTCACTCATCCTCACTGACATTGGCCTGGAAGTGGAGAGCCTGGAAAAAGTACAATCGGTACCAGGAGGTTTGGAAGGATTGGTGATTGGTTTGGTTAAGTCTTGCGTGCCGCATCCCAATGCAGATCGATTGAAAATCACGAAGGTGGAGGTAGCTGTTGGCGAAGAATTACAGATTGTTTGTGGTGCCAATAATGTGGCAGCAGGGCAAAAGGTGGTGGTGGCCTTGGATGGAACAAGGATCTATCCGACGAATGGAGAGCCACTTACCATTAAAAATTCTAAAATAAGGGGAGAACTTTCGCAGGGGATGATTTGTGCCGAAGATGAGATTGGTTTAGGAACCGATCACGATGGGATCATGGTCTTAGATGCAGGAGCGGAGATTGGATCTTTAGCCAAAGATTATTTCAAGCTTGAAGACGATTACCTGTTTGAGATTGGCCTTACGCCTAACCGTGCCGATGCAGCTTCACACTTGGGTGTGGCCCGTGATTTGGTCGCTTATTTAAGAAGCACTTTCACTTTACCTGATGTATCGGCCTTTAAAATTGACAAAGAGCAACTTTATATTCCGGTTACAGTGGCAGATATTGCGGCTTGTCCGCGATATTCCTCTTTAACCATCAGCGGTGTTAGCATCAAAGAATCGCCCGAATGGTTAAAAAATAAATTAAATGTGATTGGTGTTCGACCGATTAACAACGTGGTGGATGTGACCAATTATGTCTTACACGAATTGGGTCAGCCACTACACGCCTTTGATGCAGATCAGATCAGAGGCGGAAAGGTCGAAGTTAAAAAATGTAAGGAAGGCGCCATTTTTACCACTTTAGATGAAGTGGAACGTAAATTATCCGATCAGGATTTGATGATTTGCGATGCCGAAGGGCCGATGTGTTTGGCTGGTGTGTTTGGCGGCATTCAATCTGGAGTAAGTGTTACGACAAGAAATATATTCCTGGAAAGCGCCTATTTTAACCCGGTAAGTGTCCGTAAAACCAGTAAACGTTTTGGCTTAAAAACAGATGCCTCTTTCCGATTTGAGCGGGGTACCGATCCCGAAATGACGGTTTTTGCCCTCAAAAGAGCAGCCTTATTGATCAAAGAAGTTGCGGGAGGAGAGATCTCTTCAGCTATTGCCGACGCTTATCCTCATCCGGTATCCGCTTTTCAAGTTGATCTGAGCTATCAAAACGTTCATCGATTAATTGGTAAACACATTGAACCTGCAACTATTAAAGAGATTGTTGCTGCGCTACAGATTGAAATTATTGCTGAAAATGTAGAAGGCCTGCAGTTAAAAGTACCAGCTTACCGAGTGGATGTGACGAGAGAAGTGGATGTGATTGAAGAAATTTTGCGCATCTACGGGTACAATAACGTGGAAATACCCAATCAGATCCGGGCTTCTTTGAACTACGCAGTAAAGCCCGATAGGGAAGCAGTTCAAAACCAAGTAGCTGATTGGCTCAGTTCCAAAGGATTTAATGAAATTTTGGCAAATTCTTTAACCAGCTCTGCTCATGCCATCGAGCCGGAGCGTGCAGTTAAGCTCCTCAATCCCTTGAGCAGTGATTTAGATACCATGCGCCAAACGCTCCTGTATTCAGGGTTGGAAGCGGTAGTTTATAACCAAAACAGAAAAAATCCGGATTTGAAACTGTATGAGTTCGGTAAGATTTACTTTATTAAAGATCAGGCAGGTTCTTACCAAGAGCAGCAGCGATTATCCATTTTCATGAGTGGTAAAAAACTCAATGCTCAGTGGAATCATGTTGCTGAGCCAGTTAATTTTTACCAATTGAAAGCAATGGTAGATGCCTTGATCATGAAGTTGAACATTGCTAACCTGGTTACTAAAGAGACAGATGCCTCCATGTTTGCCTACGGTTTATCTTATCTGAAAGGTGAAAAAGTATTGGCTCAATTTGGTGCAGTTTCTGCAAATGTGTTGAAACAAATGGAAATTGATGGGGAAGTTTTTTATGCAGAACTGGATTGGGATCTGATAATCAAAAGTATTAAAAATAACAAGATCACTTACCGTGAAGTTTCTAAATTCCCAGCGGTAAAAAGAGATCTTTCCTTATTGATTGACCGTGAGGTGAGTTTCGAAACATTGAAACAAATCAGCCTGAAAACAGAGCGTACTTTACTAAAAGAAGTAAATGTATTTGATGTTTACCAGGGCGATAAACTCCCAGCGGGCAAAAAATCATATGCATTGAGTTTTGTGTTGCAAGATGAGGAGCAAACCCTCACCGATCAGCGCATCGATGCCATCATGAAAAAATTAATGCTTAACTTAGAAAAAGATGCAGGAGCGGAGCTACGTAAGTAAAGCCTCTGCCAGTATTTAAGCCTTTAATCCATGTCAAGGGTAGCCGATCAGTTAACGCAAGTAGTCGAAAAAACAGCCAAGCTGGTAGAACTATGTGCGGTTTTGCAAGAAGAAAATGATTCGCTAAAACTCGAAAATCAAAGTCTAAAAGTAGCCGTTGAAACAGCTAAAAAGCTGAATTCTGAGTTGGAAGAACGTGTTCGGGCACTGAAGCTGGCACGCTCTTTAGAGGGTAGTAGCGAAAAAACTCTTGACATCAAGCAAAAAATTAGCGAATTTGTAACCGAAATTGACAAGTGTATGGTGTTGCTTAAAAAGTAACACTCTTGAAACAAGCTCAAATGGGAGAAATCTCCATAAAAATAAATATTGCTGACCGGGTT
>CANHCS010000078.1 GCA_947459195.1 Sphingobacteriaceae bacterium | reverse complement strand
GGCTGGGAGTATACCAGTGGCTACCAATACCGCGATACCAGTTTACTAGGCTTTTCACAAACCCGTGCAAACGGAACCGGTATACCAGAATTTGGTGACATCTTACTTTTACCCATGCCAATAGATCGAGATCCTGTGAGGCGAATAGGGTACAATAAAAGTTCTGAAAATGCTATTCCTGGCTATTATTCCGTTAAGCTAAAATCCAATATTGCAGTTGAGTTAACTGCCTCCGAAAGGGTAGCTTTTCACCGTTATCTTTACCCAACAAACGGAGCCAGATTGCTAATAGATTTTCAGCATGGATTACGTTTCCTGACCGATAGTTTGGTATTAGCCAGCGATATCCAGTTTGAAAACGACTCCACGATCAGCGGATGGGTTAGAACAAAAAATTGGGTAGAAAAAACCTATTACTTTGTAATCAGGTTCAATCAGACCTATAAGCAGGCAAAAGAACTACCAAAAAATCCAAGAGAAAAAGCACCCCGTTATTTACTTGACTTTCAGCTAAAAGATCGGATCTTGTCTACTAAAATAGCCCTTTCAACGGTTAGCATTGCAGGTGCACACCGTAATATGCAAGCCGAAGTTTCTCATTGGGACTTCCAAAAAATAGTGAAAGCGTCAAAGCAAGCATGGGAAACCTATCTCAGCAGAATACAGATTAAGGGATCAAAAAAACAGAAACAGATTTTCTATACCTCAATGTATCGCCTGTTTATACAGCCCAGTGATATTGCAGATGTAGATGGGCAATATCGCGGAGCTGATGACAAGGTTTTAAGAGCACAAAATAAAAGCTATTATTCAACCTTGTCGTTATGGGATACCTACCGGGCTGCACATCCATTGTATACACTTATCGCTCCTGAACGGATAAACGGTTTCATCAACACCTTTATTGATCATGCAGAAGCTGTCGGATTTCTACCTATTTGGACAGCCTGGGGAAAGGATAATTATTGTATGATTGGCAATCATGCCATACCTGTAATAGCCGATGCTTACCAAAAAGGCTTCCGCGGATTTGATGCTGAGAAAGCATTACAATGGATGGTAAAGTCAAGCTCAGAAAATCATGTGAACAGTAATTGGGACTTACTGAACAATTTCGGCTATTACCCAATGGATAGTTTAGATAATGAATCTGTTTCCAGGACTCTAGAGCATGGTATAGACGATGCAGCCATTGCACAAATGGCTAGAGCGATGGGAAAATTTGAGCTTGCTGAGAACTTCGAGCAGAGAAGTAAGAACTATAAAAATCTGTTTGATCATTCTACAAATCTGTTCAGGGGGAAAGATAGCAAAGGGAACTGGAGAACACCTTTTGATCCACTGACTGCAACATCTCCGTTGAACAACCCTGGTGATTACACGGAAGCAAACGCATGGCAATATTTTTGGACTCCTGCTCAATACGATATTGAGGGTATAACAAGCTTACTCGGTGGAAAGCAAGCATTAGAAGCAAAATTAGATAGTTTTTTTAGCATCAAATCTGTCAATGCAAACAAATACCTGGGGCAAGAAGCCATGATAGGGCAATATGCACATGGAAATGAACCCAGTCACCACATTGCATACCTATATGCTCATACCATACATCCTGAAAAAGGACGAAAAATCATTAAAGATATTAGTGAGCAATTTTACAGCAATACACCGAATGGAATGATTGGTAACGATGATTGTGGTCAAATGAGTGCTTGGTATATTTTTTCGACATTGGGTTTTTATCCCGCCAATCCAAACAATGGCCAATACACAGTTGGAATGCCTCAGGTAAGAAGCGCTAAAGTTTATACGGGCCAAGGAGATAAGTATACTCGGATTAGGAATTTTATTCGCGATGGGCAACCTAGCTATCTTAAAATTGATGGAAGATTAATGAAAGAAACATACATTACACAAAAACAATTACTACTTGCCAGGAAAATAGTATTCAAATAAATATCAAAAACTGTACACTAAGACGATACTAACTTCACAACACGCAGAACCCACTAAAAATCCTCCTAGGAAATTCTGAGAAGATTTTTTTAAGTACTAAGGAATGATCTGCCAATTGAAGCTAAAGGTTATTTTTGCTTTTAGTGTAAAAATAAACTTTAGTGGCGCCTATAGCTCGGTCGGTTAGAGTAGAAGATTCATCTTCTTTTGGTCCCTGGTTCGAGCCCAGGTGGGCGCACAAAGGCTTCTTTTAGTAGGAGCCTTTTTTATACCACCTTTTTATAATTCTTTTCTCAATCTTGCTACCGGAATATTCATCGCTTCGCGGTATTTGGCTACCGTACGGCGGGCAATGTTATAGCCCTTTTCTTTAAGAATTTCGGTGAGTCGCTCATCAGCTAGCGGATTTCGTTTGTCTTCATTGCCAATGCACTCTTCCAAAATCTTTTTTACTTCCTTATTCGAAACTTCCTCTCCACCTTCCATTTGAATGCCTTCGGAAAAGAAAGATTTAAGCAAAAAAGTGCCAAATTCTGTTTGTACATACTTGGAATTGGCCACCCGAGATACGGTCGAAATATCCATGCCGATCTGTTCCGCAATATCTTTCAGGATCATGGGCTTCAGGCTACGCTCATCGCCGGTTAAAAAATAATCGTATTGGAAGTGCATGATGGCATTCATGGTTTTCAGCAAAGTTTGTTGCCTTTGTTTAATCGCATCAATGAACCATTTAGCCGAATCGAGTTTTTGTTTCACAAACTGAACTGCCTCTCTCATTTTTTTGTCCTTTTTAGAGGCTTTGTCATAGTGTTGGAACATTTCTTGGTACGACCTGCTGACCCGTAATTCAGGTGCATTCTTTGCATTTAATGTGAGAATGAGCACTCCATCATTGTTGTGGATGTGAAAATCGGGGATGATTTGTAATTGTTTGGAATTGATCTCAGAGCTGTCACCCGGTTTCGGATTGAGTTTCAAGATCTCCTGAATCGCTTCTTTGAGCAATTCGGGGCTCATGTTGAGCGATCGCTCCAGTTTATCGTAATGTTTACGAGTAAATTCATCTAGGTGTTTCTCTACAATCAGGCTGGCATTTTTGATGACTTCGTTCTGTTCTTTTCTCCTCAATTGTATGAGCAAACATTCCTGTAAATCTCGTGCTGCAATGCCCGGAGGTTCAAAATGTTGAATCATTTTGAGCATTTCCTCCACCTCGTCTTCTTCTGCAAATACATTTTGAGAAAATGCCAAATCATCTATTAAAGAAAGAATAGGACGTCGTAAATAGCCATCATCGTCTAAACTACCAATGATTTGTCGCCCAATGAGGAAATCTTTGTCAGAGAGCGGCATTAGATCTAATTGTGCCTGAAGCGTTTCGAAAAATGAACCTTGTACCGCAAAAGGAATTTCTTTCCTTTCATCTTCCTCTTCACCATTTTGGTCGTATTTAGACCCATAATCGTGCACATCGTCTTCCTGCAGGTAATCATCTACATTAAATTCATCGTAATTTTCAGTCTCTTCGCCTTCCCCTGAGTGCTCCTCTTCATCACGATCCGGGTATTCTTCCGGCAGATCATTCATATTGCTCAAACTCAGGTCCTCCAGCGCAGGGTTTTCTTCTAATTCTTCTTTGATCCGGGTATCGAGAGATACCGTAGGGATCTGAAGCAATTTGATGAACTGAATTTGCTGGGGTGAGAGTTTTTGAAGAAGTTTTTGCTGTAGATGTTGTTTTAACATATGCTATATCGGCACAAAATTACATTAAATCATACAATTTAAACTCCTTATAACGCTGATTTATTATGGTATTATAGCTGATAGATGATTAAATTTGACCAATCAATTCAATTTCAAAATGGGTTTTATCAAAGAATTTAAGGAATTTGCCATGCGTGGCAACGTCATCGATCTAGCAGTCGGTGTAATTGTGGGTGCTTCTTTTGGAAAAATTGTAACAGCCCTGGTGGATGATGTGATCATGCCTCCAATTGGTTATATCCTGGGCGGAATTGATTTTGCAAATAAAAAGATCGTGTTGCAGGCAGCTATTGAGGCAAAGAAAATTCCGGAAATAGCCATCAAGTATGGAAGTTTTATCAATACCGTGATCCAGTTTGTGATCATCGCTTTTTGTGTTTTTTTGTTAATCAAATTCATCAATACCCTGCAGCGTAAAATGGGCGAGGAGACGGCAAAAACAGAACTAAGCAAAGATCAAAAGTTATTGACCGAGATCAGGGATTTATTGAAGAAATCGAACAGCTAATTTTTGCCACAAAATTTGTATTTAAAGAAATAGCTGTCTATATTTGCGCTCTTGTTTTCGAGAGTAAAGATTAAACATCATGAAAAGAACATTTCAGCCGTCCCAGAGAAAAAGAAGAAACAAACATGGTTTCAGAGAGCGTATGTCTACAGCGAATGGCAGACGGGTTT
>CANHCS010000077.1 GCA_947459195.1 Sphingobacteriaceae bacterium | reverse complement strand
TTATACATGAAGATTCCGGCAATACCAGGTTTCGATCAACAAGCATTCGAAAAATATTTCAAGAATACCGGTTGGCTCTTATTTGGTAAGGTGCTCAGCCTGGTGGTTGGCTTTTTAATTGCCCGATATTTGGGTCCTGCCGCTTTTGGCGAACTGAGCTTTGCCGATGCTTTTGCAGCAATTTTTGCGGCTATTGGCACATTGGGGCTCGATAGTTTCATCATTCGCGAAATCATCCAGCATCCAGATAAAAGAGACGAAATACTGGGGACCTCTCTGGCAATGCGTTTAGCAGCCAACCTAATCATCATCCCACTTTCACTCATCACCTATTTAATTTTTCATTATTTCAGTGGAAATCCGGATGGGAATTCATTGGCTATACTGGTCAGCATCTGTGCTTCTGCCTACCTCTTTAAATCCTTCAATATCATCGATTCTTATTTCCAATCGCAGGTAAAGTCTAAATACGCGGTATTGATCCAAAACTTTTGTCTACTTTTTTCTGCTATAATTAAAATTGCTTTGGTGTATTGGGGAGCACCGCTTATCTATTTTGCCTGGGCCTTGGTTTTAGATAGTGCCCTGCTGGCTGTGGGTTTAGTTTGGATATACCAAAGGCAACAAATGCGCTTGCTAAGCTGGACCTTTAATTGGGAGCGTGCCAAATCACTGCTTCAGCAGTCGTGGCCTTTAATTCTCACTGCCGTGATGATCTCCATTTACATGAAGATCGATCAGGTGATGTTGAAATCTTTGGGAAGTAGAGAAGTAGGTATTTACAGTGCTGCAGCCCGCATCAGTGAATCCTGGTATTTCATTCCGGTGGCTATTGTAACTTCGGTCTTCCCTGCCATTATTCATGCCCGCAAAACCGATATCGAGCGCTATCAAAAACGCCTCCAGAATCTGTATGATTTATTAGTAGGTATCAGTGTTCCGGTAGCTATATTAATCAGTTTAAGTGCCAATATTCTCATTAATTTATTGTATGGCGAGCAGTATGCAGGTGCCGGCGATATGCTCTCCATCCACATTTGGTCGGGTATTTTTGTTTTTCTTGGGAGCGCCAGCAGCCAATATTTATTGGCCGAAGGCTTTACCATGATCTCTTTTGCCAGAACAGCAGTAGGAGCCATTGTAAATGTAGTACTCAATTTGTGGCTCATCCCACTTTATGGCGGCTGGGGCGCTTCAGTGGCTACTTTAATCGCCTATGGCGTATCCACTTTCTTTGTTTTGTTCTTTCCGCATACCCGGCAACAAGGTATGCTCATGTTAAAATCTTTATTCTTTATATCCATCATTCAAAAAATTACTAAACGTTGAAAGCAAGATATTCTAAACTGAGCCTGCTCAATTGGAGAAAATTAAAAGCCTTATTGTCATTCGGCACGAAGGGTTATTTAGCCGATATTGGATGGATCGACTCTTTTGACCTTCAAACATCTGTTGATATAAATGGGGAGCCTTTACCCTGGGTCACCTACTCGTTCATTGATTTCATTAAAAACAGGATAACTAATCAACATCAGATTTTTGAATATGGTTCGGGTAGCTCCACCCTTTTTTACGCAAATAGGGCAAAAGCAGTAGTTTCAGTAGAACATGATCAAGCTTGGCTCGATAAAATCACTACTCAAAAGCCGGCTAATTCTGAAATGATTTTTTCTGCCTTGGAACCCAATGGTGCTTACAGTAAAATGCCCTTAACGACGGGTAAACAATACGATATCATCATTGTAGATGGCCGAGATCGGGTGAATTGCTGTATCAACGCATTACCAGCCTTGAGTAAAGAGGGAGTTTTAGTTTTAGATGATTCGGAGCGTGATTTTTATCGCCCTGCGATTGATTTTTTGACAAAAGCTGGTTTCCGTGAATTGAGCTTTAGTGGAATTTCGCCGGGCTTGTTTTATTTTAAAACTACTTCTATTTTTTACAGGGCCGACAATTGTTTGGGAATTTAATATGCTTGAAAATTATATCAGCAAAGGAATAAAATCAGCATACGACCAATTTTATCAATCGCATGATGAACAATGGCGTTTGCTGGGAGCCAAGTATAAGGCGGCCCATATTTTAGAACTTTGTAAAGGCCGTTCATTTCAAAAAGTACTGGAGTTGGGTGCGGGCGATGGCAGCATTTTATATTACTTAAATAAGTGGAATTTCGCTTCAGAATTACATGCGCTCGAGATCTCAAAAAGTGGGGTTGACCATATTCAGTCCAGAAAGCTCAAATCTGTACGATCGGTGCAGGAGTTTGATGGCTATCAGATTCCTTTTGCGGATGACACTTTCGATCTGGTGATCCTTTCGCACGTGTTAGAGCATGTGGAACATGAACGAATCTTGTTAAGAGAAATAAAAAGGGTTTCGAAATTTCAGTTGATTGAGGTGCCGAGAGATTATCGTTACGGTGTTGACCGCCGGATGAAACATTTCCTGGATTATGGCCATATCAATATGTATACGCCTACCTCGCTGCGGTTTTTGTTACAATCGGAAGGGTTTAGGGTGTTGGCAGATATGTGTTCTCTCATTCATCCGGAAGTGACACGTTTCAATAATTTTATCAATCAGCAAAAACCTAATCGATTGATTTCTCGTTTAAAAATCAATTTAGAACATGGTTTGAAGAAAATTTGGTCGAATTTGGGCGGGCGTAAACAGCAGGAAAAACTGACCAATGCCTACACGGTTTTAACCACTAAAGAAAACGATCTGCAAATATTTTAACATGCAAAAATTTGCTCCCATTGCCTTATTCGTTTACAATCGGCCGGAACACACCCGCCGAACCCTTAAATTTTTGCAGCAAAACCACTTGGCTGCCGAGTCGCGGCTTTTTATCTTTTCAGACGGTCCGAAGCAAAAGTCTGATGAGGCCAAAGTGGCTGAAGTAAGAGCGTTGATTCAACAGGTGGATGGGTTTAAATCGGTGGAGCTGGTGTTGCGAAACAATAACATGGGCTTAGCTAATTCCATTATCAATGGAGTTAGCCAATTGCTAAATGAATATGGGAGAGTTATTGTTTTTGAAGATGATTTGATCAGCTCCCCTTTTACGCTTCAATATTTCAATGAGGCATTGGACCGTTATCAGCAGGAAGATAAGGTCATGCATATTGGGGCATACATGTATCCGCTTAAGCCTGAGCAATCGGAGCAATTACCCGAGACCTTTTTTTACCGAGCTGCAACCAGTTGGGGATGGGCTACCTGGGACAGGGCTTGGAAATATTTTAATCCGGATGTAAATGAGCTGATGAATCAATTCAGTCCGGAGATGAAACACCAGTTTGCCATAGAGGGCAGCATGAACTATTGGAAACAAATGCGTGAATTGAAATGGGGTAGAAATAATTCCTGGGCCATTCGCTGGTATGCCTCTATCTTTTTGAGAGGCGGATTAACGCTCAATCCGGCTCATTCCTTAGTGAGCAATATTGGCCACGATGGCAGCGGTGTTCATTCGGGAATCAACGAGATCTACAATGTCAGTATCCACCCGAAACCCATTTTATTCTTTCCGGATGTTTTAGAGGAAAATACATCAGCCTATGAGGCCATCAAACATTTCCTAAGTAAGCGTAAGGGGACTTTAATACAGCGCTTGCTACGTTTCTTACGTCAGCAGTTCAGATTTTAAGGCATTCTTGCCTCTATCAAGATATAAGGAGAAAGGCTCTTTGATTCGAAGGGGATGATTTTCGTGAAAACTTTTCCGACGAACCAGGCAGTTTTGATCAATCCTTTAACGAGTAGATTTTGCTGCTCCCAATTTTCTAGCCAGGTACTGAATTTGCCGTAATAAACAGACTGAACTACCTCTAAGCCTAAATCCTCCACTAATTTTTTCAATAGCTTCGGATCCATACATCCAATTTCATGTTTCTCGTAATTGTTGGGATCAAAAGTTTTTTGCACCCATCCGTTAAACCCTCTGAAATTTGGCAATGTAATCAATAAGGTTCCTCCAGGTTTCAGAAATTGAACATGTCTTTGGATGATGTCCTTCGTATCTTTAAAATGTTCAATCAATCCGCAGGATAATACCAGATCATATTTTTCTTTGGGTGCATGTTTGAATAGATCTGTCTCTATGATTTGAATCTCCCGGCTATCCATCTCATTCACCCTGCAAAGCTCAGCTATGATGCCTGGATGAATGAAGTAATCGAGCAGACAAGCTTCAACTCCAAGGTGTTTTTTCAAAAAAATGGTATAATAACCAGGAAAACCTCCTAATTCAATGGCATTTTTAACCTTTCGGTTGATGACGATTCGCCTTAGTTGCTCATGAAATAAATAATCGGCCGGAATTGGCTGTACCAATCCTTTTTTTGATTCCCAATAATTCGTCCAAAAGCCCCGGTCGGTCAACTCATTAGTCATGTGGCTAAAATAACAATATGAAAACGATAAATATGTATTTTTGATTCGATTTGAAAGTTCTGCATCTCAATACTTACGAAAATAATGGCGGTGCCGGCCGGGCATCAGCCCGTTTGGTGAAAGCC
>CANHCS010000076.1 GCA_947459195.1 Sphingobacteriaceae bacterium | reverse complement strand
TTACACCCGCAAAGCCGGTGAGGTAATTGTTCTTTTTAAACACCCCCACATTCCAGCCTTTATCCAGGTAGTTGTACACCTTATCATCTAATTTTAAGGTATAATAAAAACCAGGGTAACCGTAGCCCAACGGGTGGGTTTGATCTAAATCAACACGATAGATGGCTCCCGGAATGTTTTCTGTCAAACCATCTCGCTCACGATTACCATAAACCTTAAGTTTAGCGTAGGTGTTTTTTTCTTGATCGGCTTTAGCGCTGGCTTCCTCTTTATTTTTTAATTCAAACTGTTTGCTCCCGGCCAATTTGTTCAAGGCACCTTCCATGGCAATGAGTCGGCCACCCGAACGGACCCAGGCTTGCACTTGGTCTAAATCCAAGTTTGGATAATCTCCATCAGGTAAGATCATTACGTTGAAATCATTCCAGTTAAACCTGTTCAAATCAGCATAACGAACCAAGCTGATGGGGTGGTTGATCTGTTTTTCGAAAAAATGCCAGATTTGGCCAACTTGTTGTGAAGAAGTTTGCTCCCCACTCACCAAAACGATCTTTGGGTTTTTGAGGTAATGAATGGAAGAAGAACCCAAATCGGGTCCTTTGTCGGCAAATCCGGTACTAATAGGGTTTAAGCCCACACCGGCAGCCTTGGCCAATTCCTGGAGCGTTTCATCAAAACGAGCTCCCAACGCTCCATTGCTCGTTCTGGCAATAATTAATGATCCTGGTAAGAATTTTTTACCCGACGACTCAAATTCAGTATCCGAGAAACGGACTTTGATCTTTTTCTTCAGCAAGGAAGTCAAAAATTTAACATCGGCCAGCGAGTTCCATTCTGCAACATAAGCAACCGGGCGTTCCATTTTAGGTTTTTCCGACTGAAGAGCTAAGGTGTTGTAAGCTGGCTTGATGACCTCAGTACTGGCATAAGACTGAATGCCATGGGCATAAGGCATAGACCAGGCAGTGATATCGTAAGTATTAGAATCTGATACAAATGTTACTGGCTCAAACAACACCTTTAACAATACCGATTTAGGTTGATAAGCGCTGATGACCATATCATTTCGCTGGATATTGAATTTTTCAGTTTTACCGCTGAAATAATTAAATCCGCTGGCAGCTTTAGCAGCACCGTATCCATAGGCAATGCCATTGCGATCTAATAAAGCAGCCAGGTTTTGGAGTTTTTTCTGGTTATCTCCTTTGATCACATAGGTTTTATAAATACCTGAAGGATTGGTTTTACTCTGATCGAAAAACTTTTGGAACTCCGTAAGCAGGCGGTCTGCATTGGCAGAAACGGTCTCTACTGTTGCGATACCAGTGGTATGATGATGCATTACCCGGGCCTTGAGTGTAAGTGTATCTTCTTCAAAATTGATCACCGCCAAACCGCCTCCAATACCTCCTTGCTCGTAAGTCATGCCGATGGAACCATTGTAGGTAGGATAAGTATCTCCATACGAAGGATAAAGTAAATCGAAGCGTTCGCGGGTAAAATACATCCATCCTTTTTCATCAAAATAACGGGCATTATTTTTACCTACAATTACCTGAAAATCTCTTTGCCAGGAAGTAATATCCTGATGAACCGGTTCTGCAGCTGGTGCAAAATAGTAAGGCGAATCAAAACCTTGTTCGTGGAAATCTACGTGCACCTGCGGTAACCATTGGTTGTACAAAGCAATGCGTTGCTGGGTTTCCTTTTGCGTTTGCCAGGCCCAATCGCGGTTCAAATCGAAATAATAATGATTGGTTCGACCGCCCGGCCATGGTTCGGCATGTT
This sequence comes from Sphingobacteriaceae bacterium, assembly GCA_947459195.1. Classification (GTDB taxonomy): domain Bacteria; phylum Bacteroidota; class Bacteroidia; order Sphingobacteriales; family Sphingobacteriaceae; genus JAIPAN01. The sequence continues at coordinate 2,842 of CANHCS010000076.1, read as the reverse complement.
CACGGGTATAACGCAAAGGATCTGGAGTTTCATTATGAATTGGATTGTAAAAATTCACATAACGCTCCCTTCCGTCAGGGTTGATACAAGGGTCTAAAACCACCACAGTATTTTTTAACCAGTTTTGCGTGCGGGCATTCGCCGGATTAACTAAATCATATAGGGTTTGCATGGCAGCCTCGGTTGAGGTAGGCTCATTTCCGTGCACATTATAACTTAACCAGGCAATTACCGGCTGTTTCTTATCGGCAGTGCCATTTTGCAAACCTGCTAAACGTAAATTATTCAGCCTGATTTCTTCCAGTCGATTCATATTTTCGGGACTGGCAATAAAAGCCACGAGCAAAGTTCTGCCCTCGGTAGTTTTGCCATACTCCTGTAATTTCACGTTTTTAGCTACCCCACTGATGTATCTAAAATAGTCGAGTACCCGATAATGGGGAGTATAATGTTCTCCTAAAGCATATCCCAGAAATTTTTCTGGAGTTTGAATTTCTTGCGCCCAAACACCAATGTGCGTCAACATCAGGACCAGGGCTAAATAAATGGTGCGTTTCATACAGCTAATCTAATTGATTTTTAAACTCAAAAAAACATTCAGCAGAATTGTTACCATTTGGTAGATTGTTTGCCTAAGCTTATACTTGCAAATCATGGTTTCTACAGCACAGCTTTACGAGGTTTATTCAAAGCATCCTCTCGTTTGTACCGATACCCGGAACATTAGCCCGGGTTGTATTTTTTTCGCCCTAAAAGGCGAAAATTTCGACGGTAATAAATTCGCCAAGCAAGCTTTAGAAGCGGGTGCAGCTTATGCAGTGGTCGACTCTCCGAAGGAAGCCAATGATCGGTTTTTATTGGTGGAGGATGTTTTAACTGCACTTCAGGATCTTGCCAGAATGCACCGAAAGCAACTGCAGATTCCGGTTATTGGGATTACAGGCAGTAACGGAAAAACCACCACCAAAGAATTGCTTTATGCCGTTTTAAGTCAGCATTACCGAACTTTTGCCACCAGTGGCAACCTGAATAATCATATCGGAGTACCCTTGAGTTTACTCGCCATCGGGCCCGATATTGAAATTGCCATCATTGAAATGGGTGCCAATCATCAAAAAGAGATTGCACTTTTATCCTCCATATCGCAACCCAGTCATGGCCTCATTACCAATATCGGTAAAGCACATCTGGAGGGTTTTGGAGGGATTGAAGGGGTAAAGATTGGCAAAGGGGAATTGTATGAATTTTTAGCCAGTCACAATGGAACCACCTTCATCAACCGTGATAGTTCCGATTTGATGGAGATGAGCGAACGTCATCGATTAAAACAAACAGTTTTTTACGGTAAAGGCGAACAGAACGAAGTGTTTGGTGAGATTTTAGCGGTCAGTCCTTTTTTAGAGATCGCTTGGCAGAGTAGACTCAAAGAATTGGACGGCCAAAGATTCAGTGTTCAAACTCATTTAACGGGTGCTTATAACCTCGACAATATACTTGCCTCAATTGCGGTTGGTGTTTTTTTTGGATTAAGTCCTGAGGAAATCAATGCCGGATTAAATGGCTATGTACCCAGCAACAACCGTTCTCAAATAACAAAAACAGAAAAAAATACACTCATTTGCGACTATTACAATGCCAATCCTAGCAGCATGAATGTAGCATTGGAGAACTTGCAAAAAATAGATGGCGCCAAAAAGGTGATCATTTTGGGTGATATGTTTGAGCTGGGTGCCGAATCGGCAGCCGAACACCAGGAAATCATTAAAAAAGCGCTGAGTACGCCTGCCGATCGTTACATTTTTATCGGCCAAGACTTTTTTGAACAGGGGAAAAATCAAGCAGCTGAGTTTTATAAAAGTACCGAAGAAGCCTATCGGGCATTAGAGATCACACCTGTTGTTCAATCTACGGTACTGATCAAGGGCTCCAGAGGAATGAAACTCGAAAAATTACTGGAATTACTTTAGTTTTTAGCTGAAGCTTCTTCCACCCTCAAACCCACATCCGTTATTTCTTTCAACGGATTATCTCGCATATTTTGTTCCAGCTCAAAAATATAGGTGCCTTTTTCCGGGAATCGATAATTCAGATAAATGGGCAATTGATAGCTGTACAAATTGCCAGAACCGGTACCCAACCACTCTCCGTCGGGATTGGCCAATCGGTATTCTTTTCTAAACAATTTTATGGATTTATCGGGGTTTATTTGGCGAATCCGAATGTAAATATTGGAGTATCGATAATCGGCAGTATGCCGGAGATTAATGAACACGTGGTAAGGAACAGTCTGGTTTTCGACCTTCACCGCCACCCGTACTTTTTTTAAGTAAGTCCAATTATTTTGTTCAATAGGCGCATACTCATCTACCAAAGCACCGGGGTTTTTACAAGCCGATAAAAGAAGACCGATGAACAATAAACAAACTAAAGTCGAACGGAACATGTATTACTCTGGTTTTGGTCGGTTATTGCGGCGATGATTACGGCGGCGATTGGATGGAGCCGATGCCTGAGACGGTGCAGCTTGAGGAGTTCCTTCTGCTGCATTGGCTTTGGGCTTATTGCGGTGATTCCGTTTATTTTTATTACGGCGACGGTTTCTATCATCCAAACGGGTCAAACTATCCTGACCCACTACATTTTCATAGTCTAAGGTTTTGGATGGAGCAACTGCCACCAGTTCGGCCGCTATTTCAGCCAGGTCTTCTGGTTTCTGGCCTTTTTTATTCATTTCCTTGATCTCCTTCACCCTGTCCACCTGAAGCGGAATCCAGTTTTCCTCATCCTGATAACTGAACCACATCAACTTTTTAAAAATATCCGTTTTCTGCAGCCTGGCCAT
>CANHCS010000075.1 GCA_947459195.1 Sphingobacteriaceae bacterium | reverse complement strand
TGAGTCTGATATCTACGCGATTCTTTAATCATTCATTATTCACTTTAAAAAGATTTAAAAGCAATGGCAAAACAAGTAAAATACAATGTTGAAGCTCGTGACGCCCTGAAAAGAGGTGTTGATATTTTGGCAAATGCCGTAAAAGTTACCTTAGGACCAAAAGGTCGTAACGTAATTATTGATAAAAAGTTCGGTTCACCGGCCATTACTAAAGACGGTGTATCTGTAGCTAAAGAAATTGAATTAAAAGACGCCCTGGAAAACATGGGTGCCCAGATGGTGAAAGAAGTAGCTTCTAAAACCGCTGATATTGCGGGTGATGGAACAACTACCGCTACCGTTTTAGCACAAGCAATTGTAACCGCAGGTATTAAAAACGTGGCTGCAGGTGCTAATCCAATGGATTTGAAGCGTGGTATCGATAAAGCTGTTGCAGCCATTGTCACTAACCTCAAAGGTCAGTCGCAAACGGTAGGTGCTGATAATAATAAGATCAAACAAGTAGCTACCATTTCAGCAAATAACGATGAAGTAATTGGTTCATTAATTGCTGATGCCATGGCTAAAGTGGGTAAAGATGGTGTAATTACCGTAGAAGAGGCAAAAGGTACCGAAACCGAGGTGAAGACTGTAGAAGGTATGCAATTCGACCGTGGTTACCTTTCTCCATACTTCGTAACCAATGCCGACAAAATGGAAGCTGACTTGGAAAATCCCTACATCTTAATCTATGATAAAAAGATCTCTTCGATGAAGGAATTATTACCGGTATTGGAAAAACAAGTACAAACCGGCAAACCTTTATTGATTATTGCTGAAGATCTAGACGGAGAAGCTTTGGCAACTTTGGTTGTGAATAAAATTCGTGGTTCATTGAAAGTGGCTGCGGTTAAAGCCCCTGGTTTCGGCGATCGTCGTAAAGCAATGTTGGAAGATATTGCCATCTTAACTGGTGGTACCGTGATCTCTGAAGAAAGAGGTTATAAATTAGAAAATGCCGACTTGTCTTACTTAGGTCAGGCAGAAAAAGTAGTAGTTGATAAAGACAATACCACCATCATTAACGGTGCTGGTAAATCAGACGATATCAAGGCTCGTGTAAACCAGATCAAATCTCAGATCGAGAGCACTACTTCTGATTACGACAAAGAAAAACTACAAGAGCGCTTGGCTAAATTAGCTGGTGGTGTAGCCGTATTGTATGTAGGTGCCGCTACCGAAGTAGAAATGAAAGAGAAGAAAGACCGTGTAGACGATGCTTTACACGCTACCCGTGCAGCAGTTGAAGAAGGTATTGTTGCAGGTGGGGGTGTAGCATTCATCCGTGCTATCGAATCTTTAGATAAATTAAAAGGTGATAACGAAGACGAAACCACTGGCATCCAGATCGTGAAGCGTGCGGTTGAAGAGCCATTACGCCAAATCTGCGAAAACGCAGGAATCGAAGGTTCTATTGTAGTTCAAAAAGTAAAAGAAGGCAAAGCCGACTTTGGTTACAATGCCCGCACCGATAAGTATGAAAACTTAATTGGCGCAGGTGTCATCGATCCAACCAAAGTAAGCCGTGTAGCTTTAGAGAACGCTGCTTCTATCGCAGCCATGTTGTTAACCACCGAGTGTGTGTTGGCAGATGAGCCGGAAGAAGATAAAGGTCATGCAGCTATGCCTCCTATGGGTGGCGGCATGGGTGGCATGATGTAATCAAGCTCCAACCCGATAGCAAAGCCTTCCCGATTTTCGGGAGGGCTTTGTTGTTTTGTAATATTAAGAGCGGTAGCCAGACAGAACGGCGGGCCATGGGTAAAGACTTTGAGCGAGGAAGCTTCGTTCTGTCTTGACTTTTTGCATGCTTTTTGGTCAAGTAAAAAGAATGAGAAAAACCAAGCCGGTCTTATGGTTGAATCCTCTTATTCTGAGGCATTGGACTAATTGTTTAAAAAATTATAGCTAACATTGAACTTCTAAAAATCAATGTCACAAACCGTTCGCCTTAATAAATTCATTAGCGAAAGCGGACTCTGCTCCCGTCGCGAAGCCGATCGTTACATTGCACAGGGCAGCGTTTTCATCAACGGCCGCAAAGCTCAAATTGGCGACCATGTAAAACCTGGCGATCTGGTTAAAGTAAACGGTAATCTATTAGAACCGCTCGAAGCTGAAGATCTGGTATTCATAGCCCTCAATAAGCCGGTAGGTATTACCTGTACTACCGAAGCCGAGGTTAACAACAACATTGTAGATTTTGTAAACCACAGCAAGCGTATTTTTCCTATCGGGAGATTAGACAAAGACTCACAAGGTTTGATCTTTTTGACCAATCATGGCGACATGGTGAATAAGATCCTCAGGGCCGGCAACCAGCACGAAAAAGAATATGTAGTGAATGTAAACAGGCCATTAAATGATGCCGTGATTGAACAAATGGCAAATGGCGTACCCATGCTGGGCGTCACCACCAAAAAATGTAAAATTGTTCAGGAAGGTCCACAAACTTTTCGAATCATTTTAGTGCAGGGCTTGAACCGACAAATTCGCCGTATGTGCGAATATTTTGGCTACGAAGTCACCAAACTGGAACGGGTACGCATCATGAACATTAGCCTAAAAGGTTTGCCTGTTGGCGATTGGCGTGATTTGACACCCGATGAGATGGCTGAAATTTATGCTTTAACCGCCGATTCATCTTCAGAAGATAAACGACAAGCTAAGACAGAAAAAACTGCCAAAATAAAACACAAATCTTCACCAAAAGCGCAGCAACCTGGTAAGGTACCGCAAGGCAAAACCCACAACAAGCCAAACAGAAATAATCCTGATAAACGAAATAGGAAATCAGGGCCTAAATCAGCTCGAAAAACCGGGAAACCTTCAAGAGGAAGGCGATAAGCTTTTAGAAAGTAGCCAACAATTGACTCACCCACTCGGCATACATGTTACCGGAAGGATGAAGACCATCTGATGCCAATAAGGAATGATCATTGGCGGCTAAACGAGAGTGTGGCGTAATGTCGATATAAGTAACACCCATGGCCATACTTGCCAATTTATTAACGCCGTTGTAAGCGTCTATCTCTTCAGCAACCTGTACAGCATCGCGGCCTTCTTTTGCTGCGAAAGGACTTACGCCCCAGTCTGGTATAGAAATTACTCTTACCTTACCGGCATCTCCCGAAGCAAAGTTAATTGCAAGCGACAAGAGTTGCTTAAACTCTTTTTCGTAAGTAGCTAATGGATAGCCCCGATACTGGTTATTGACCCCAATCAATAAAGTAGCCAGGTCAAAATTAGATGAAGGCTTTTGCTCAGCAATAGCTACCAGCAATTCATCGGTTGTCCAGCCGGTTTTGGCAATGATTTGAGGTTCAGCTAGCGTAATGCCTTTGGTTTTTAGAGCAGCTTGCAACTGATAAGGAAAGGATTCAGTGGCAGTAACCGCTTCCCCAATCGTATACGAATCGCCAAGAGCGAGGTATTTAAGTAACTTATTCATAGCTAAACTAAATCCATTTGAAACAAATTGGCAATATGCCTTTTTAATTTTCCCTTCACTTCCTCCATTTCCACCTTACGGCCCAGCTCCTGTTCCATGGAGGTCACGGCTTTATCGTCTATCCCGCAAGGAATGATATTTTTAAAATAATCGAGATCAGGGTTTACATTAAAAGCGAAACCATGCATGGTAACCCAGCGGCTGCAACGTACGCCCATGGCACAGATTTTACGGGCCGTAGGCAGCTCAGGATCGATCCAAACACCGGTGTATCCCGGGTAACGCCCGGCTGCAATGCCGTAATCGGCTAGGGTGAGGATAATGGCTTCTTCCAAGGTTCGCAAATAGAGATGAATATCGGTAAAGAAATTATCCAGATCTAAAATAGGATAGCCCACCAACTGCCCGGGGCCATGGTAGGTAATATCGCCACCACGATTAATTTTATAGTAAGCAGCTTCCTTTTCCTGAAGACCTTTTTCATCAAGCAGCAAATTTTCGGGCTTGCCGCTCTTACCCAGAGTGTACACATGTGGGTGTTCCACAAAAATTAAGTAGTTGGGCGTAGCCAATGGGCTTTCGCTACCGCGATTTTCAGTTTTGATCCGTACCGTTCCCGCAAAAATCTGCTCCTGCTGATCCCAAGCCTGCTGGTAATCCAGTCGGCCCCAATCCTGAAAAGCGACTTGTTTATTTTGCATATAAATCCTCCTCCGTGCTCACATAAGCCAGCATATAATTTTCAAACTTTTGGAAATGAATTTCAAATGGCCAATTGATACCGTGTGCCACGAGCTCAGCTTGTAAACTACCCGATTCCTGATAAGAAAATGGCAGCAAACGGATGTGGTCTTTAAAAGAAATGGTACTTCGCCCCTGTAATTTATAGACCGCTTCTTTGGCACACCAGCATACATATAAATGCTCGATGGGAAATTTGGGATCTATTAAATCGAGCTCTTCCTCACTCATGAATTTATTAGCGATACGTTCAATTTTATTTTTGATCAACTCGATATCGATCCCCACTAATTTCTTTTCGCTGATCATAACTGCAGCGTAATCATACGAATGACTCAGAGATATATGGTGAGGAAAATTGACTAAGTAAGGTTTACCATGTTCATCTACTTGGCAGTCGATATAATCGGTCGTATTGATCATCTTGCGCAATAAAACCCGGGTACCTAACCAATGTAAGTAGCGCTTGTCGTGTTTCAGCTTGTCTAAATAGGCCTGCTCCCGCTCATCCAGTTGTAATTGGGCATACAATTCCTCCGCACTTTCTTCAATTTTCCAAATTGCAAAAGACGTTTCCGGATCGATATTTTTTTGAAAAGCGAAAGCCATGGCTGGTAAAATTACAGGTTAATTCGGAGTGGGCAAAAAATGATTCAGGACCTTGGTTTTTATCCTTAAAATAATTGCTATTTTTAGAGCAAAGCAGATCCTCATATGATACTTT
>CANHCS010000074.1 GCA_947459195.1 Sphingobacteriaceae bacterium | reverse complement strand
CTTTTAAATCTTTTTAAAGTGAATAATGAATGATTAAAGAATCGCGTAGATATCAGACTCACGCATAATTAAGTACTCTTTTCCTTCGTAAGTAATTTCAGTACCGGCATACTTGCCATACAATACCTGATCACCTACTTTAACGGTTAGGGGTTCGTCTACTTTTCCGTTTCCAACCGCTACTACCTTACCACTTTGAGGTTTTTCTTTAGCGGTATCAGGAATGTAGATACCAGAAGCAGTTTTTTCTTCTGCCGGAGCCGGTTCAATTACCACTCGGTCAGCAATAGGTTTAATTGATAGTGCCATAGTATGTTTTATTTTTTTGTTGATAAATTAAAAAATTGAACTGCTCCAATGGTAACATGAATTGTGCCAATGGGTTTTGACAAAAATCTATTGCCAAAATTTCATTTTGGAAGCTGAAAAACCTGATGTTTTGGTGTCAGGCTGTCAGTTTTAAAGCAAAAAAGGCTTCCCGATTTTCCGGGAAGCCTTTTTTGATAAGGCTTGAATTTTATTTTCCTGTACCGTTTTGTGGTGCAGCAGGTAAATTCAAAGGTGCTTGGCTTGGTGCCGTTTTCTCAATTTTTTGTTGAATTTCGTTGGCTTTCTCATTTACGGCAGCGCCTTTAGGAATGACTACATTAATTAAGATAACCAAAACCATTAAAGTAACAGCCAGGAACCAGGTTCCTTTTTCCAGGAAATCGCCGGTACGCTGCACACCCATGATGTTGTTCGATCCGGCAAAACCAGAAGATAAACCACCACCCTTTGGATTCTGGATCAGGATGAATAATCCTAAAATAGAACAAACTACGATGGCGATAATTACAATTGCGTAAAACATATGTTATTGAATTAATTTTTTTTGCGCTCCAGTATACTAATTTGGTCGGCAAAGTACGTGCTTTTTTCGGGAAATTTCAAACTTAATTTCCGGTAGGTCTCTATGGCTTTGTCGAGCAGCATTTGTTCAGTATAAATTTGAGCCAGGGTTTCAGACACTAAATCAAGGGAATCTTCAGCACTTTTTCGGGCTTTATTTTCGTTCCCCATTTTATCTACCGATGGTGGAGAGATTTGAGGTTCTTCCATAATGAACCGCTCAATGATCTCTTCTTCTTTGCTTTTAACTGCAGCTAATTTCTTCGTTTTTTTCGCCTTGCTTTGTGTGCTGATTTGAGAAAGATCGAAATCTGCGATCGGGTTTTCGGTATTGGAACCGGCTGTTTTGCTTTGTTTTATTTGCTGAGTGGTGTCCAGTTTAAAGCTTACATAAGGCTGATAAGTTTCGGCGTGCTCTTTACGGGTTTTGTTGAGCCACCACAAAAAGGTGTAAGGCATTTGGTCGTCATCGTAACGCGAAACTTCTTGAGAAACAGGTTCCGGTTCGATTGTTTCAGCTACTTTATCTTCCAATGCAAAAAAATCGGCAGAGGCGATACTTTCCAAAATGAGTTTTTGGGTGTCATCAACCATGAGACTTGTCTCCTGATCGGTCTCTTCCAACTTGGCCTCCAAATGATCTTCGGCAATAGATTCTTCAACCAATGGCTCAGGATTCGGGTTCTGCGGTTCATTTATTTCCTCTTTGAGGATGAATTCCAGGCTTTCGGGAGCCTGGATAAATCGCTGCCATAATGATCTTTCTGAAGCAAATATGGTGGCTTCCTCCGGATTTTGTTCCAGTTTTTTTCGTGCAAATTGAAGAACTGCAGCATAGGGGTATTTATCGGCAAGCTGACTCAGTGTCTCCAGGTTGGAGGCGTCTAAACCGGCAGGCCTGCGGATGAGATGAGTGAAAAATTCCTGGTGTGTTTCTGATGACATCCTGTTCAAATTACCAATTTGCAAACGCTGCGTTAAAAATATCTTCTGTAAGCATCACATTGATCGATTTGATCAATTGTTGCTCTTGTGCTTGTAGCGGCCGTCCCTGGGTAGAAAAGTCTAAAAATCGGGTGAAACTTTTTTCAAAGTTCAATTCCGGATCCAGCACGTTGGTGTATTTTACCGATACGGTGATGGTTAGGCGCTCCAGTCCGGCACGTTCATTACCCTGAATGGCTGAGGGCCTGATGCTGTATTCGGTAATGCGCCCCTGAAAATTGGCATCGGCATCAGACCTGACTAAACTTAATCTGGATTGATTCCGGATCCTGTCTTTCAGATCTTCAGTAAATTGCTGGCTGAGGTAAGGCACCACTAAACTGGCATTGTTCTCAAAAAACTGCACCGAAACCGTTTTCATCTCGGTAGGGATGGACGCTCCCGAAAAGGAATAAATACCGCAAGCATTCAGCATCAAGGTTAAAACCAGGAGGCTGCATCCCGCTATTTTATGCAAATATTTTACTTGGCTTTTCATCAATTCAAGTGGAGTTCTTTGATCTTCCTGTACAAAGTACGCTCAGAAATACCCAACTCTTGTGCTGCTAATTTACGTTTACCCCGATGTTTTTTCAGCGCTTTTTTAATTAAATCTGCTTCTTTATCGATGAGCGATAGCGATTCCTCTGCTTCTTCTTCATGCTGCAGGATATCAAAATGATGATGATCTGGCGCCGGCTGATGAATAGTCAGGGTGGGCTGTGCCGGCAATTCGGCAACGCTTGAAGGTAATTCAATATCCTGGTAAAGTTGATTCAATACCTGCGGATTGGCACTTAAATGAGCCGCATTACCTCCATGTTGGATGATTTCGGCCACCAGTTTTTTTAGTTCAAGCATGTCCCTTTTCATGTCGAACAAAACTTTGTACAAGATATCCCGTTCCGAAAAATCTTCTTTTTGATTTTTTTCCAGCTTCATCGGCAGGCTGCTGCTCGTTTCATGCGGAATGTAATTTAAAATGCTTTGTCCAGTGATGTTTCGGTCTTTCTCTAAAACAGCAATCTGCTCTGCCACATTTTTCAGCTGACGTACATTGCCTGGCCAGCCGTAATTGGTTAATATTTGTTGAGCTTCTGCATCCAGTTGTACCGAAGGGCTGCGGTATTTATCGGTAAAATCGGCAATAAATTTCCGGAAGAGTAAGTAAATATCTTCTTTTCGTTCTCTTAAAGAAGGAGTTTTAAGTGGAACCGTGTTCAACCGGTAGTACAAATCCTCTCTGAATTTCCCGGCTCTCACGGCATCATACACATCTACATTGGTAGCTGCAATTACCCTTACATTGGTTTTTTGCACTTTTGATGATCCCACACGCAGGTATTCGCCGGTTTCTAAAACTCTCAGTAATCTGGCCTGGGTCCCCAAAGGCAATTCAGCTACTTCATCCAGAAAGATGGTTCCGCCATCCACCACTTCAAAATAACCCTTACGGGATTCATGTGCACCGGTAAATGAACCTTTTTCGTGTCCAAACAGCTCCGAATCGATGGTTCCTTCGGGGATAGCGCCGCAGTTTACTGCAATGAAAGAGCCGTGTTTGCGGGCACTTAGTTGATGGATGATGTGTGAAAATACTTCTTTTCCACTACCACTTTCCCCGGTAATTAAAACCGAAATGTCAGTCGGAGCCACCTGTCGGGCAACGTCAATAGCTCTGTTGAGGAGCGGAGAGTTCCCAATAATTCCGAATCGATTTTTAATATCCTGGATATCCATCTCTAATCAATTATTTTACCAATTAAGGTTGCTTTTGTGCAGGTTTCGGCCAATACTTTTACATAATCGCCGGGCTGATATCGTTCATCTACCGGGAAAATGATGGTAGCATTTTGATCGTTCCGTCCCGAAAAGTCATGTTTAGATTTTTTGGAATAACCATCAATTAGTACTTCCTGTACTTTCCCGATCTGTTTCAGTAATTGTTGATGTGCTGAAGCTTGTTGTTGTGCGATTACTTCGTCCAAGCGACGACTTTTGACCTCTTCAGGGACATCGTCTTCAAAACGCTTGGCAGCCAAAGTGCCCGGCCGCTCAGAATACTTGTACATGTAGGCAAAATCATAGCCAACCAATTCCATGATGCTCAAGGTGTCTTGGTGCTCCTCTTCCGTTTCAGCGCAAAAACCCACAATAATATCGGTAGAAATGGAACAGTTGGGCAGGATGCGCCGAATGGCTTCCACCCGTTCCAAATACCATTCCCGATCGTAGGTGCGGTTCATTTTCTCTAAAATATGGGAGTTGCCTGATTGTACCGGCAGGTGAATGTACTTGCAAATATTGTGGTACTTAGCCATCGTATGCAAAACCTCATCGGTAATGTCTTTAGGGTGCGAAGTAGAGAAACGAACTCGCATTTGAGGATCTACTTCGGCCACCATGGCCAAGAGTTGCGCAAAATTGACCGATTGAGTGCCGTCTTCGCTGGCCCATTTGTAAGAGTCGACATTTTGACCTAATAAAGTTACTTCGCGATAGCCAGCTTCTGCTAATTCTTTGGCTTCTTGTACGATGGAATGTGCATCGCGACTGCGTTCGCGTCCACGAGTGAAAGGTACCACGCAGAAGGAACACATGTTGTCGCATCCACGCATGATAGAAATAAAAGCGCTGATCCCATTGCTATTTAAGCGTATCGGACTGATGTCGGCATAAGTTTCTTCTCTTGATAAAAGCACATTTACCGCTCTTTCACCTTCATCGGCCTGGTTGATCAGGCTGGGCAGATCACGGTAGGCATCGGGCCCCACCACCAGATCCACTAATTTTTCCTCTTCTAAAAATTTTGCTTTCAATCGCTCGGCCATACAGCCTAAAACACCAATAACGGCATCTTTCTTTGTTTTTTTGATGGCTCCAAACTCTCGTAAACGATTGCGCACACGTTGTTCAGCGTTTTCGCGGATAGAGCAGGTATTGATGAAAATGACATCCGCCTCTTTATAGTTAGCGGTGGTTTCAAATCCCATATCGATCATCACCGAAGCCACAATCTCAGAATCTGAAAAGTTCATGGCGCAGCCATAACTTTCGATGTAGAAGTATCCTTTATGGCCAACTTGTTGATTATCAGATAGTTTACTATTTTCTGATGGGGTATAAAAAGGGTCATAAACATTGTTATTGTTTGAATCAGAACTTACTAACTCGTTGTTTTTCAATGTTTTATCTAATTCGTTCAT
>CANHCS010000073.1 GCA_947459195.1 Sphingobacteriaceae bacterium | reverse complement strand
TTGAAAAATTCGTCGGCCCGCTTATTGAAAAGCATCATGTGTATGCCGAAGGTTTCAGCATACAAACCGAAAAATACGAAGCAAAGCCTGTTTTAAAAATGATCAGCCTGAATACCGGCATGCATCAACTACAGCTTTATTTTAAATACTGCAATTATGTTTTTCCAGCCGATCAGGGCAAAAAAGTATCGGTTAAAATGGAAAAAAGGGGGAACGAATACGTATTCCATCGCATTAAGCGCTCTTTTTCATGGGAGAAAACAAAGCTGGAAACGCTCTTAGCAAAGGGGCTGCGCAGTGCCGGGAGTTTATTTGTCAATTTAGAGTTGGATTCAGTCAGCTCCGATAGTCATGAATTTGACATCATCGAGTGGTTGAATGAACACCACGAATGGTTGATGGAGCATGGTTTTGAAATTGAACAGGCAGATGCCGATAAACGCTTTTTATTGGGAAGCAGTCGGATCAATTTGGAGGTGAAAGAAGGAAATGACTGGTTCGATATTCATGCCAGTGTTTGGTTTGGTCCCTATGAAATTCCTTTCATTCAACTCAAAAATCATATCCTCCACAAAATAAAAGAGTTTGTATTGCCTTCTGGAGAAATTGCCATCATCCCCGAAAAATGGTTTTCACAATACGCTAATTTGATGCATTTTAGTGAGGGTCAGCAAGAATTAAAATTAAAGAAACACCATGTTGGTCTGCTCAATGATTTTGCAAATGGAGAATTGGCCAGCATCAGCATGGATCGAAAACTTCAGCAATTAAACAATTTTGAAGGGATTGGACATATAGAATTGCCTGCAGATTTCAGAGGTAAACTACGACCTTACCAGGAAGCTGGATATCAATGGTTTAATTTTTTGCGGCAGTACAATTTTGGAGGGTGCCTGGCCGATGATATGGGATTGGGGAAAACCGTTCAAACCCTGGCCCTTTTGCAAAAAGTGAAGGAAGAAAATCCGGAAGGCCGCCTCACTTCACTCATCATCATGCCCACCTCGCTCATTTATAATTGGGAGCGGGAGGCGGCCAAATTTGCCCCAGATCTAAAACTTTTGATCTACACCGGCGTTTTCAGAAATAAAGACATTGCTCAATTCAGTAAATACGACCTGGTGCTCACCACCTATGGCATCAGCCGAGTTGATGTAGAGTTATTGAGTTCGATGTTTTTTAATTATATCATTTTGGATGAAAGTCAGAACATCAAAAACGCTGCATCCAAATCGTACAAAGCCATCCGGCAGTTAAAAGCAAAACACAAACTGATCCTCAGCGGTACGCCGGTTGAAAATTCGGTGAATGATTTATGGACGCAGATGTCGTTCATCAATCCCGGATTGTTGGGTTCACAACATTATTTCCAGGAAGAGTTCGTGATTCCGATTGAGAAGAAGAAAGATGAAGAAAAAGCGAAAAAACTGCAGGCCCTGATCAAACCTTTTGTCCTCCGCCGTAATAAAAGTCAGGTGGCCACCGAACTGCCGCCCAAAACAGAACACCTTTTTTACTGCCAAATGAGTACGGAACAAGCAGAGCGATACGAACAGGTAAAATCGGAATACCGGAACGAGCTGCTGCAAAGTTTGGAAGAGGGTACTTTTGCTAAAAAGCAAGTGCAGGTACTACAGGGCTTGATCAAATTGCGCCAAATTGCCAACCATCCGAAACTTATTGACGAAGATTTTAGTGGCGAATCGGGCAAGTTTGAGAATGTGATACATACGCTCGAAAACATCTTGGCCAACGGCCATAAAGTGTTGATCTTTTCTCAATTTGTGAGACAGCTCGATATTTACAGGAAACATTTCGACAAAGAAAAAATAAGTTACGCTTATCTGGATGGGCAAACCCAAAACCGGGGCGAAGTAGTACGTACTTTCCAAGAAAATAAAGAAATTCAACTATTTCTCATCTCTCTAAAAGCGGGTGGCGTGGGTCTCAACCTTACCGAAGCAGATTATGTGTTCATCCTCGATCCTTGGTGGAACCCGGCGGTAGAACAGCAGGCCATTGACCGTACGCACCGCATCGGGCAAACAAAAAACGTGTTCATCTATAAATTCATCAGCAAGGATACAGTAGAAGAGAAAATTCTGGCACTTCAGGGTCGAAAAAAACAAGTCGCCGAATCGCTCATCACTACCGAAGAAGATTATGCCAAATCGCTGAGTGCAGCAGATATCCAAGAAATATTGAACTAAGCCAAAGCCGGCTGAAACAGGTAAAGGTAATTGTACACGTAATGGCTTAAGGCTCCCGCTACTACAAAAACGTGCCAAACCTCATGGCTGTGCACCCATTTGTGGTAGGCCCGGTCCTGATAGTAAAATACGGTTCCTCCTATATAAAACACACCACCCAGCAGTAACCACATAATGGCTTCAAAAGGCAAGCGTTCGGCCATTTGGTTTAACAAAGGAACAATCAGCAAACCCATAGAAATATAGACGGAGAGTGAGAGCCCTCTGTTTTGTAATCGATTGAAAATTTTGATGGTACATCCGGCCAAGGCAATCAGCCAAACCACTCCAAATAAAGTCCAACGTACCCAGCCTTCAAAAACAAGTAGTGTGGTTGGGGTATAAGAACCTGCAATCATGAGGTAAATGCAGCAATGATCAAATTTTTGCCAAAAACGGATCTCTTTTTCGGTGCTGGGGTAACCGTGGTAGGTAGCGCTAATGCCAAATAAAATTAAAGTGCAAAAGCCATACACCACCGCTGCAAATTGCTGAATGCTACTTACTGATTGAGCGAAAAGTAAGTACCCTGCAGGCAGAGCTAACAAAGCCGGGATCACATGCGTATAAAAATTGGCGGGTTCGCGAAGGTGTTTATTCAGTTTCTTCATCCTGGCGGGGCTCCTTGCTGATTTGGTCAAACAAACGATCCATTTTTTCCACGTAAGCATTGGTATCATCTACAAAAAACTCGAGTTGCGGCACCACCCTTACCTGATTTTTGATACGAGCACCCAATTTGTAACGGATCTCGGAAGCATGAGCCTTAACCGTATTGAGCGCCAGCTGGTTATTTTCATTGTTAAAGAAGCTCAAGAAAACCCGTGCAATGGCCAAGTCGGGGGTAACCCGTACCTTGGTGATGGTAACGAGTGTATTGGGTAGAAAATTCATCCCTTCCCGCTGGAAGATGGCGGCCAAGTCTTGTTGAATGACTCCGGCAAATTTTTGTTGACGTTTACTTTCCATATGAACTGATAACAAATTACGATAAAATTTCGGCTAAGCGTATCAATACAACAATTTATCGTAAGGATAACGTTGCGTATGTATAGCTACCACTTTTTCATACAATAAAGATCGGAAGGCCTCGATATTGTCTTTTTTCAGGGCAGAAATGAATAAGGCCGGTGCAATGCTTTTGGCCATCCAGCTGTTCTCAAAATCACTTAAGCTGACCGGCTCTTGCTCCATACTAGCTTCCTCATCGCGGCTTAGGGGGGTATAAGCATCGATTTTGTTAAATACGGTGATGATCTCTTTATCGATGGCTCCTAAATCTTTCAGGGTTTCGTTCACCGTTTCCATGTGATCCTCAAAATTGGGATGCGAAATATCTACTACATGAATCAGTATGTCCGCTTCCCGAACCTCATCGAGCGTAGATTTAAAACATTCTACCAAATGATGTGGCAATTTTCGGATGAAACCTACCGTGTCCGAAAGTAAAAAAGGCAAATTCTCAATCACTACTTTACGCACCGTGGTATCCAGGGTAGCAAACAATTTATTTTCGGCAAAAACCTCCGATTTAGCAATCATATTCATGATAGTAGATTTACCCACATTGGTATAACCCACCAAAGCCACCCGCACCAATTGGTGACGGTTTTTGCGTTGCGTTTCGTTTTGTTTGTCGATTTCTTTGAGTCGTTCTTTGAGTAAAGAGATTTTTTGAAGGATGATACGACGATCGGTTTCTATCTGGGTTTCCCCCGGACCACGCATCCCGATCCCTCCTTTTTGGCGTTCCAAGTGCGTCCACATGCGGGTCAATCGCGGAAGCATGTATTGTAATTGAGCCAACTCAACCTGTGTCTTTGCCTGTGCGGTTTGGGCACGCTTGGCAAAAATATCGAGGATGAGATTGCTGCGGTCTAATATTTTAAGCTGCAACTCATTTTCAATATTTCTCAGTTGGGAAGGAGAAAGCTCGTCATCGAATACTACAATATCAATTTCTTCTGCTTTCACATAAGCCTTGATTTCTTCGAGCTTACCGGTACCAACAAAAGTTGCCCGGTCTGGTCGTTGCATGCGTTGGGTAAATGTTTTGATGGTTTCGCCACCGGCAGTCATTACCAAAAACTGTAATTCCTCCAGGTATTCGCGGGTTTGCATTTCGGTTTGGCCGGGCGTAACTATACCTACCAGCACTGCCCGTTCTGCTTTTATTCCTGTATCGTAAAATTTCTGCCTGGCCATAAGGAGGGCCAAAGATACCACAAAAAAAGGGGCTTTGGGAGCCCCTTTTGAAACTATATTGTGTTTAGCTTAAGCACCAGATCCAAAAATTGGACGGCCACTTTGCATAATGGCAGCCAAAATAACTACCAAGGCAAGGCCATAAAAAATAGCAACCGTACGATGTTTAGCAGCCGCTTCTGCAGCTTTTTTAGCACGAGCGTGACCAACGGTGATCAGCACCAGGGCAAAAATCATCATGGCGAGGTGTTCAACTGTCCAATAACGCAAGCTGGCGTCTTTCATGGCAACAGCCATTTCATTGTATTTTACAAAAGGACTGTAAAAATAAAGGATGAGGCCAGTCAGTAATTGAACATGGGCGGATATCATCGCAAAAAGATTCAATTTTCTGTTACCCTCGGTATAGGTCTTATTACCAAACCATCCTGCTAAGGCCTGGATAAGGGCTAAAACGAGTAATAACAATACGATGTATCTGAGACCCGAGTGGAATTTTAATAAGAATGTGTACATAGCTTTTTTAAATTTGATGTATTCAAAGAAACAAAAATTAGCGCAATAAATTCACATATTCATGATTTGAAGTAACGATAAAGTTACTACCTGAATGAGCATGCTGAGTGTTTAAACTTTAAATTAGATGTCTTAACAAAACCCTATCATCAAATGAAGAAAATTTTATTCCTCTTTTTATTTCTGGTGAGCTTACAATCCATGGCACAGGAAACTTTTCCTGTAAATGGCTCTTGGGACA
>CANHCS010000072.1 GCA_947459195.1 Sphingobacteriaceae bacterium | reverse complement strand
GGTAGTTTTTGTGCCTGAACATTACTTGCAAACAATAGCAGTACAACACTTATTATTCCTAAAATTCTTTTCATGAGATCTGTTTTCTTCGCCCAAAAATCAATGTCGCAAAAATATCAGATATAATGGATATCCATCTTAATAAATTAAAATATCTGATCCATTTTACCTCTTTCGGTTTACTAAATTAAAACTCAGCAACATTCCATTTGGCCATTTAACCATTTTTAACAGATTTGGTTTTATTACATTTGCTTTGATGTCCGAATTATTGACCAAAGATAGCACCGCACTTTCTTTATTATTTGATGAAGAGCTTTACCTGATCAAGGCAAAGCCTTCAATGCCCAGCTTCGCTCAAGCAATGGAGGAAAAGCAAGAGTTGGCTCCCGCTTTTGATTATTTGGGAGAAAACAACCGATTTTTCTTGTTGTTGCTAGAAGCTCCGGGCGTAAAGCATCTACTAGAAGCTCATTTAGAAGTGCTTTCAAAAATATTACAGGCGAAAGGGCTTGAACTCAAAGACGTAGCCATACTCAACCTGACTCATTATCCAGATGCTAATTTTAGAGTGCTCAAAGATTTCTTCAGCTGCAGCAAAGTCTGTTTGTTCGGAATCCCGCCAAATCAACTCAGTCTACCTGATTTTCCTTCAAATGAGCCCGGTGATTTTGAAGGCACGAAGGTTTTAACAACGTTCAGTTTATCTGAATTGATCCAAACACAACATAAAAAAGTGGCTTTCTGGAATGCCATGAAAAACTTTTAACATGTCTCCTCTTTTAGTTTTTGCCACTCATAATGCTCATAAATTGGAAGAAGTGCAAGCCATGATGGGGGATGGTTTTTTACTGAAAAGTCTCACCGATATCGGATTTGATGAAGATATTGCCGAAACGGGATCTACCTTTCAAGCCAACGCTCAGTTGAAGTCAAAGGCTATTTTCGATCGTTTTGGCTTCAATTGTTTTGCCGATGATTCGGGTTTAGTGGTGGATGCCCTCCATGGGGAGCCAGGCATCTATTCCGCACGTTATTCAGGCAGTCGCGATCCTAAAACCAATTTGGAATTGGTCCTCCAAAAAATGGAACATCAGCAGCAGCGCTCCGCACGTTTTGTATCAGTCATTTCTCTTATTTGGGAAGGTGAACATTATTTCTTTGAAGGCAGGGTAGAGGGTAGCATCATTGAAAAACCAACGGGATTGGCCGGATTTGGCTACGATCCCATCTTCATTCCCGATGGCTACGATCTTACTTTTGCCGAAATGGAGGCAGCAGAAAAAAACCGGATCTCTCACCGGGCGCTCGCCATGCAGCAAATACTTGATTTTTTAAAACAGCATAGCTGATTACTTTTTCTTCTTTTTTGGTGTAATGGGCTTTGTCGTTCCTTGGGCCGGTTTTGCAGGAGCTGTTTTGAGGATCGGCTTTGGGCTCGGAGCCAAAGAAGGGATAATGGCCTCTTTAGAGACAGGCCTATCTTTCGGTTTCCAAATAAAACCTTCTAAAATTTCTTCGTCCTTATCAATTTCCTCGATGGGGAAGTAAACCATTTCGGGTTTCTTAATGAAGAAAATATCCTTGAGTTCTTTCTCACCAAACAAAAGCTTGATCCGGCTGCTTACCGAGCGATTCATCCCTGTATAGCTGCTGTCTTCTTTTGCATAATAAATACTCTCCGCATTGCCATCCGTAAAAAGTTGATCGAGCTTGCTGTCTTTAAAGTAACCGGTCATTACCTTGCCTTTTACTTGATTGAACTTGCTCGAATCACCTTCCGTATTCACGATGAAAGCTTTGTGTTGCAGCAACATGCTGTGTAATTTTTTGTTTTTGAGCTGCAGGTAAACCGTATCCGAATTGAGCTGGGAGCCTTGTGTCCAGATCATGGGATTTTGGTAACAACGCATGATGGAGTCGCCGTAACTGAAGAACAAAGAGTCCGCCTTGGCTTGTAAATCAGACTTGAAAACTCGAGCCCGATGGTAGGCAGAGATGACCCTGATTTTGGTAGTATCCAGTTGGGAAGAATCGATCGGGATCTTAGTTAATTTGCTAGTCTCTTCCTTATCTAAGTTCTCTTTTTTATTTTTTTTATCTGATTTCCTGGGTCGCTCTTTTTCTTCGCTTTTCAATTCTTCTTTCGGAATTGAAGCGGGTTCCTGCTTGCTTTCCGGTGCAGCTTCTTCTTCCTTCATCAAGTCTACATCTTGCTTCACTTGCATTACCTTCAGGGCGGGCAAGTCTCTTCGATAAATCACTTTGCTGAATAAAGTATCGGCGGTAAGCCAGATGGAATCTACTTTGGCAGAATCGGATTCGGCGGTGAGGATCACATGCGCATTTTTGGTCACTAATGTGCTTTCATCCGATTTTTTATAGATGCCCAAATCGCCTTTCAGAATAATTTTCTCCGCGGTATCAATAAAAATAATGTTCTTAACGGCCCTGCCCAGTCCTTTCTTGCGGTCGTAAAATAAGCTGTCGCCGGTTAAAGATTTAGAACCCTGTCTGTACAAATTGTTCTTTCCGAAACGGGCTTGATCGTACTGCGTGTTGTAGTCGCCATTCTCGGTATAGAGTGTATCGTCTTTGCCGTAAATATTTGTTGGGCCGTAAAAATAGGCGATTTTAGATCCGGTATTGTAACGCAGCGTGTCCGATTTGATGAGCGCCTCGGGGCTGGTAACTACCACATCATATCGGAAATAACTATCCCTGGAGTTGGAGAAATAATAACCGTTTTTACTGGTCAGCACGTTTTTGCCGTTCACTATTTTACCTCCACCGGTGTAGGTGCCTACCTTGGTGGCCATATTGTAGGTCATGTACTCGGTGCTCAGGGTGGCATCACCATCTACCAAACGTACTTTATTAGTGAGGATGGCAATTTTGGTATTCCCGTTATAGTTCAACAAATCAGCATAAACCACGGTGCCATTACTTTGGGTAATTACCACATTCCCAAAAGCATCGAAAGTATTTTGAGCCTGATTGAAATAAGCACTATCGGCAGCAAGGGTGGAATTGTCTTGAGAAAAAACCGGACGCATCACTTTCAAGACATCGACATTGGGCATGCCGATAATTTTTTGTGAAGAAACCAGTTGAACCCGGTTAATTTGCTGTGCTTCTACCCTTAGGCAGATCAAGATCAATCCAAAAATGATACACAACTTGTTCACTCTGTAAAATTAGTTTTTTGGCTAAGGATTTTAATAAATAAATTTGATTGATGTTGTCTGCCCAGCCATTTCAGGATTTTATTCAATCAAATCGACTCTTTACTCCTGCAGATAAGGTTTTATTGGCGATTAGTGGAGGGCGAGATTCGGTGCTGATGGCGCATCTATTTAAAACTTTGGGATATTCTTTTGGGCTGGCACATGTTAATTTTCAGCTTCGGAGCGATGAATCGGATGCAGACGAGGTTTTTTGTAAAGCATTGGCTGCACAATTGGGAGTTCCTTTTTACCATACTCGTTTTCATACCCGATCTTATGCTGAAAATCATCAAGTTTCTATCCAAATGGCCGCCCGAGATTTGCGGTACCAATGGTTGGAAGAACTACGAGAAGCACAGCAGTATGATTTTATTGCCACTGCACATCATCAAAATGATAGCGTAGAAACCATCCTGATGAATTTGGTAAGGGGTACCGGCCTGAGCGGACTTCATGGTATTTTGCCCAAAAGAGGACATCTGGTCAGACCTATGATGGCCTTTACCAGAGCTCAAATTGATGAAATACTAGAAAAGGAGCAGCTCGCTTATCGTGAAGATGCTTCGAATCAATCCACCAAATATGTTCGGAACAAGATCCGATTGGAAGTGGTCCCGAAATTAAAAGAACTGAATCCGGCTTTGGAAGAAACCTTTGAAGCCAATGCCCGCCGTTTTGCCGAGTTGGAAGAGTTGCTGCAAGAAAGCGTAAGCTTTTTAAGAAACGAATGGATGTTGCCCGACCAAAACGGCAATATCAAACTCAGTTTGCAGGCCCTCCAGCAATTGAAACCGCTGAACACTTTGCTTTTTGAATTGTTCAGGCCTTATGGTTTTTCGGCGCAGGTCTTGGAGCAGCTTATCACTGGCTGGAACGGTCACCCGGGTAAAGTTTTTGAGTCCGCCAGTCATCAAATACTGCTCGATCGCGATTTTTTGATCTTGTCGCCCATTGAGCAAGCTGCTATTCCTGATACGCTTATCTCTAATGTGGAGGGCGATTGGAATTGGGGAAAGTTTCATTTCAAGGTTGAGGTAATAGATTCGAAAGATTTCATTCTGCAGAAAAATCCTCAATTGGCACAGATGGATGCGGATCTATTGCAATTTCCGCTTAAGTTAAGGGCTTGGAAACAAGGAGATTGTTTTCATCCATTGGGGATGAAAGGACAGAAAAAGCTCAGTGATTTTTTCATCGAACAAAAAATTCCCTTATCTCAAAAGAAACACATCGCCATTCTCGAGAACGGAAATGGAGACATTATCTGGATAGCCGGAAAGAGAATGGATGAGCGTTATAAAGTTACCGAAAACACCAAAAAAGTAATTATCTTAGAACAGGATGAAGAACACGTCAGCTGAAGTATTATTTGTAGAGAAGCAATACCTGGGCCGCGATTATAATCGCATCAGCATCAGGATGGTGATGGCCTTATTTGCATTTGCCGCTTATTATTTTTCAGAAAACGATCAAACGGCAGAGCTTTTCCTGGTGGTGGGTTTTGGGATTTTGATCATCTCCCTCCTTATGATGTTCTTGATGCATTTCCGTACCACGGTGAGAAATCAATCAGTCATTTTGGATGGTCTTTGGACCACCAAGCTGGTTAAAATAGACCTCAATGGTATCTCCAAGGTGGAGCGTCACCCTTACAGCAAATATTTGATCAACAATCCCGTTTATAATCTGCATAAAAATGGTACCATCCGATTTTATGCAGGGGGTAAAGATGCCGTTTACCTGTTTGACAAAGACGGGTTTACCTATATCATCGGTACTCAAAGAGCCAATGATTTGTACCATGCCATCAAAAATGCCATGAAATAAAAAACCCCAACCGCAAGGTCAGGGTTTCAGTTTGATGCTTATTTTTTGAGTCCGATCTCTCTTAAACGCTCGTCCAAGTATTCACCCGCAGTTATATCATCGTATGCTTTTGGATTATCGGAATCGATACAAGAATCGAGGCAGCTTAAATCCATATCAGATTTGGGATGCAAGAAGAAAGGAACCG
>CANHCS010000071.1 GCA_947459195.1 Sphingobacteriaceae bacterium | reverse complement strand
GGCATTGGGCTTGATATGTTTTTAGGAAGCGATTCCAAATTTTATCCGGCTTTGGTGCAAAGTATCCCGCAATATATTTCCAGAAGATTCACACCGGAAAATATCTCTCCCAGAGTGGTGGAGGCATTTATCCGCGAAGAGCTGTACCCGGAAAGGGATGCGGATCAGTCATTTATTGATAAGATGGTGTACAACGGAAAGGTCTTGTACCTGATGCAGGAACTCATGCCAGAAGCGGCAGACAGCACCCTCATCGGTTACACCGAGGCCCAACTAAACTGGTGTAAAGAATACGAAGCGGATATTTGGGCCTATTACATGGAAGAAAACCTACTCTTTGAGACCGATTATTTAAAAATGCAGAAATACCTGACGGATGCGCCTTTTACACCGGGCTTGGGCGAGGGTCAAAGCTCGGCACCTAAACTGGGTGTGTGGACGGGTTGGCAGATCGTTAAAAAGTATATGGATGAACATCCAGAGACTACGCTGCAGCAAATACTGGCCTTGAAAGATGCTCAGAAAATCCTCAAAGATTCGAGGTATAAACCCAAATAGGCATTTGGATTTGTCCTCATCGGCAAATCGACAAATCAGCTAATAAATAAATGGTATATTACTTCAGGATGTTCAGTACCGCTTTGATGCAAATTACTGAGCCAATCAGAACCAATACGTTGGCAATGCCGCTGGCTAAAGTAGAGTCCTGTACGAAACGTCCAAAAACGCCAGCAAGACCAATCACAATACCAACTGTTATCAGTTTATAGTGATTAAAATCGTTTGCATTATTGTTCTGAATAGTTGAAGGTGCAGATGCTGATTTCTTTGCCATGGTGCTAAATTTGATGCCCAAAAATAGATTCTTTTCCATACAATCACAAGCAAAAAAATTAGCTTCTTTAGTCATTTCTGGAACTTTGTTTTGTCACGCTGAATGCAAGTAAGCATCTTTTGATCGGATTTAAAGATTCTTCGCTTCGCTCAGGATGACCATTTGTTCATCCATCCCCTGTTTCTTACCATTCGTCGGAAAAACTGATTGTCAAGTAAAACAGTAGTAGCCCATATATTGTTAAGCATATAAAATTTACTACTATGAAAAATTTAATCATCGCCTTTATAGTGTTGTGTATCACATTACTCACTAATTGTGAAAAAGAAAATATAGATGGGAACACCTTAACTAGGGAGAAAATAATCGGCAAATGGACATTAGTTATGCATTCCGAGCAAATACCCATTGGGGCTCCAGAACAAAAACATCTTTATAATGATTCAAGTTATGAATTCCGGCAAGACCAATCCATTACCATCAATCATTCGGGTAATCTGACCGAAGATGAATGGAGTATTCTCGATGATGGGAAATTGCTAAATATCCATGATCAGACTGGCATTTACTATAAAATCGATAAATTGGATAAGGATAGCTTAATTTTTTATCGTGATTTTGACGAGGGGAATGGACCGAGTAGAAGAACATTCTATTTCAAAAAATAAACCCAACTATCTAACGATTAGTAATTGGCTATTCAAAAACAAGAAAAAGCCCCCCGAAATTCGGAGGGCTTTTTCTTTATTAAGTTTTTCAAAGCTTAACCATTTAAAGCAGCCGCACCACTCACAATCTCGGTAAGCTCGGTGGTAATGGCTGCCTGACGGGCCTGGTTGTAGGATAATTTCAAGGCTTTCAGCAATTCGCCGGCATTCTCGGTGGCTTTGTCCATGGCGGTCATACGAGCACCATGTTCCGAAGCATGTGAGTCCAATACCGCTTTGTACAATTGCGTTTTGATCGATTTCGGGATCAATTGCTCCACAATTTCCGACTGCGAAGGCTCGAGGATATAATCTACTTGCTGGCTACTTTCAGCAATCGCGTTAGCTTTTGGCAATGGCAATAATTGCTCGGTGGTCAGGATCTGTACCGCCGCATTCTTGAACTGGTTGTACACCACTTCCACCCGGTCGAACTCACCTTTCACAAAACCATCCATGATGGCTTTGGTAATTTTAGAAACATTTTCGAAACTCAGTTGCTGGTACACCTCATTGTTATTACCAATCACGTTGAACTTACGCTTCTCGAAATAATCCTGGGTTTTTTTACCAATGGCCACAATGCTCACATTACCTTCACGGTGTTGAGCCGCATAAGTAGTAGCCAATAATTGGTTCACCGCCTTGATCACGTTCATGTTGAAGGCACCCGCCAAACCACGGTTAGAAGACACCGCCACGATCAATACCTTTTTAGGCTCACGCTCTGCCGTAAACGGAGAGGTAGAACTTTCCAGGCTGGCCGAAAGATTCGCCAGGATATCTCTCAATTTATTGGCATACGGACGCAACTGGATAATGGCATTGGTGGCACGCTTCAACTTGGCAGCCGAAACCATTTTCATAGCCTTGGTGATCTGCTGGGTCGAACCCACCGACGCAATCCGGTTTCTTACTTCTTTTAAATTAGCCATTTTTTGAGTACTTAGTAGTGAGTATTAAGTATTGAGAAAACTCTCAACTCCAAACTCCCAACTCCAAACTATTAATACTTATCCGCCAGTTCTTTGGCTACTTTATCCAATACACCAGTCAGGGTATCGTCGAATTTACCTTCTTTCAACGCTTTCAGCACGTCAGGATGACGTTGTTCCAGCTGCTGCAGGTATTCGGCCTCAAACTCTTTTACTTTATTTACCGGTACGTTACGCAACAAGCCCTTAGAACCTGCGTAAATGATCGCTACCTGTTTTTCTACCGTTACCGGAGCAAACTGACCTTGTTTCAAGATCTCTACGTTACGCACCCCTTTGTCCAACACCGCTTTGGTAGCCGCATCAAGGTCGGAACCGAATTTAGAGAAAGCCTCCAATTCACGGAACTGAGCCTGATCCAACTTCAAGGTACCGGCCACTTTCTTCATCGATTTGATCTGCGCATTACCACCCACACGAGATACCGAAATACCTACGTTAATGGCCGGACGTACACCCGAGTTGAACAAGTTCGACTCTAAGAAGATCTGACCATCGGTGATCGAAATTACGTTGGTTGGAATATATGCAGAAACGTCACCAGCCTGCGTTTCAATGATCGGCAAAGCAGTTAATGAACCACCACCTTTCACGATACCTTTGATAGACTCCGGCAAATCGTTCATATTTTTAGCAATGTCGTCGTTGGCGTTGATCTTGGCTGCACGCTCCAATAAACGGCTGTGCAGGTAGAATACGTCACCAGGATAAGCCTCACGGCCCGGAGGGCGCTTCAATAACAAAGACACCTCACGGTAAGCTACCGCTTGTTTTGATAAATCATCGTACACGATCAAAGCCGGACGGCCTGTATCGCGGAAATACTCCCCAATGGCAGCACCCGCAAATGGAGCGAAGAACTGCATTGGCGCAGGGTCAGCAGCAGAAGCCGCCACCACAACAGAGTAAGGCATAGCGCCATTCTCTTCCAAAGTACGAACAATGTTCGCTACAGTTGAGTTTTTCTGACCTACCGCAACGTAAATACAATATACCGGCTGACCGGCATCATAAAATTCTTTCTGATTGATGATGGTATCGATACAAACCGCAGTCTTACCAGTCTGACGGTCACCGATCACCAACTCACGCTGACCACGGCCAATTGGGATCATCGCATCGATCGCCTTGATACCGGTTTGCAGCGGCTCATTTACCGGCTGACGGTAAATTACACCCGGTGCTTTACGCTCTAATGGCATTTCATAGGTTTGACCAGCAATCGGACCTTTACCGTCAATCGGCTGACCCAAAGTGTTTACCACACGGCCCAGCATACCTTCGCCTACGTTGATCGAAGCAATTTTCTTGGTACGCTTAATCGTATCACCTTCTTTGATCTCATCAGAAGCGCCCAGCAATACCACCCCCACGTTATCTTCTTCCAGGTTCAATACGATACCTTGTAAACCATTTTCGAATTCAACCAGCTCGCCCGATTGAACTTTAGTTAAGCCGTATACACGGGCAATACCATCGCCCACTTGTAAAACGGTACCCACTTCTTCGAGTTCGGCTTCCGACTTAAAGCCCGAAAGCTGCTGTCTTAAAATCGCCGAAACTTCGTCTGGTCTAACTTCTGCCATAATTTTTTAGCGTTTATGTTATTGTAAATCAGTGTAAAAATCTTTCTTTATCGTTCGTCCCGCTTTCCGCTTCAACCTTTGGTTTCTGCTACAATCGGGTTTATTTTACCTGCGCCTTAGGCAACTACCTTCTGCGCAAATTCTTTTTTCAGTTTATTCAACTTGCTGTTGAGGCTGGCATCAAACTGACGGTCGCCCACCTGCAATATAAAACCACCAATCAGCTTATGGTCCACTTTCGCTTCCAAAATCACTTCACCCTTGGTTGCAGCCTTCACCACATCCACCAATTGCTTTTTATTCTCTTCAGTCAGAGCAACCGCCGAAGTCACTTTGGCCTTCACAATGCCCTTATCCTGATTGTATAAATTCACAAATTCTTTCGCGGTACCATACAACACACCCGCACGGCCCTTGTTCACCATGATGTTGAAAAAGGAGATCACCATGGGCTGCACCTTATCGGCAAACAAATCCTTCAAAATGGCTGCCTTTTTATCCAAACTGATGATTGGGTTTTTCAATACCGCCAATAATTGCGGATTTACTTTACCAACTTCAATAAACAGGTCCATCTCCGACTTCACCTTGTCCAGCACTTTCTGCTCTCTGGCCAGGTCGATCAGCGATTTGGCGTAACGGCTTGCTACTTGAATTTCTGACATCTTGAATGTACTACGAATTACAATTTAACTTCTTTCAACAAGTCGCTTACCAAAGCTTCCTGTTTTTTCTGATCCTCCAGTTGCTTGCTCAATACTTTCTCGGCAATTTGCAAAGAAAGCTCAGCAACCTGGTTTTTCACCTCAGCCAAGGCAGCAGCTTTCTGACTGTCAATTTCCTGTTTCGCCTTTTCAATTAATTTGGCACCTTCGGCTTGCGCACTTGCTTTCGCATCGCTCACAATCTGATCTTTCAATTGCTTGGCTTCTTTCAAAATCACATCACGCTCGGCACGAGCCTCTTTCAATAAAGCCTCGTTCTCGTTGGTTAAACGAGCCATTTCTTCTTTAGCCTTTTTAGCGGCTTCCAAAGCATCATCAATAGAACGCTCACGCTCTTTAATGGCACTTAAAACTGGTTTCCAGGCAAATTTGCCTAATAAGAACACCAATAATAAGAAGGCAAGTGTTTGCCAAACAATTAAACCAATACTGGGGGTTACTAATTCCATTTGTCTAAATCTTTTTTGTCAATCAAAATCTAAAAATCCGGGTGTATGGCCAACCGCCACACACCTGGATTAATTTGGTTAAATTACTGAGGGTTGTTACCCAACAAAGCAACTACCACCGCGAATAACGCTACCGCCTCAACGAAGGCAGCGGCGATCAACATCGCGGTTTGAATTTTAGATGCAGCTTCTGGCTGACGAGCCATACCGTCCATTGCTGAACCACCGATACGTCCGATACCTAATCCGGCACCGATTGCGGCTAAACCTGCACCAATTGCAGCGATACTTCCTACCATTTTGATTGATTATTTAAGTGAAACAAAAAATTGCATAAT
>CANHCS010000070.1 GCA_947459195.1 Sphingobacteriaceae bacterium | reverse complement strand
CTACGGTTTGTTCCATTAAGTTAAATATTTAACGGGGTTTGTATTTTGTTCTGTTAAATGGAGTGCAAAGTTAGGAAATTTTTTGCTAATAGTTTCAAATAAAAGCTTTTGCGTAAACTGTTCGCTTTCGTAATGACCCACATCGGCAATGATAATTTGTCCGTCTGCATCAAAAAATTCGTGATATTTATAATCGGCAGTAATAAAAATATCAGCTCCCACCCTTAATGCCTGGGGTAAGAGAAAACTGCCAGAACCGCCGCATAGAGCTACTCTTTTGATTTTTTTCGCTCTCAATTCAGTATGCCTGATCACTGCGCAGCCTAATTGCTTTTTAAGCATCTGCAAAAAGTCTAATTCGTTTTGCGCTTCAGGTAGTTCACCCAGCATACCCGAACCAATTTCCCGGTTCGGATTGTCTAAACTAAAAAGCTCATAGGGCACCTCTTCGTAGGGATGCGTCTCAATTAATTGTTGAACAAGCGCTGCCTCACGATCTACGGTGTAAACGGCCTCTATCCGAACTTCATTTTCCTTGTGTCTTTCACCAATTTTCCCAACAAAGGGGTTTGCACCAGCTGCTGCCTTAAAGGTTCCGGTGCCCTGGGTGTTAAAGCTGCACTCGGTATAATTTCCAACTTCTCCCGCTCCAGCTCTAAAAATGGCTTGCCTTACCGTTTCTGCTTGTTCAATCGGGCAGTAGGTGATCAGCTTTTTAAAAATTGCAGGCTTAGGTGAAAGGATTTGAAGTTGAGTAAGGCCGATTTGTTCGGCCAGCGCTTTATTCACCCCCTCAAACACATTATCGTAATTGGTATGGATGGCGTAAAGGGCGATGTCGTGTTTAATCGCTTTCATCACCACACGCTCTACATAATTTTTACCATTGAACTTTTTCAAGCCCTTAAAAACAATGGGATGGTGTGATATGATCAGTTGGCAACCCTTGCTGATGGCTTCGTCCACCACCGCTTCGGTGCAATCTAATGAAATCAACGCCGATTTAATCTCCTGATCAGCCCGGCCCACAATTAAGCCTGAATTGTCGTATTCTTCCTGAAAGGCAAGTGGGGCAATACTTTCTAAAAAGCTGGTGAGTTCGTTTAACTTCATTCGTTTATTTCAATATTCTGGCCATCTGAGCAGCATCTAAAGCTACCTTACGGTTGTACTCCATGGTAAGGGATTTGTGGTTTATCAAGTCCACAATTGTACCAATAACACATAAACCCCCGGTAAACAAATACAACAATCCCATGCCGATTTGGCCAAGAACTATGCGCTGTACCCCTGCAATGATTACAAAGCCCAGAAGTGTAAACAATAAAATATCCTGTGGGTCTTTCCGTTTGTTTCCGTAAATGAGTACGAAATTCTTGGTTTGCTCTTCGTTGAAACCGTTAGTGAGTTGCTCTAAAAACTGCAGCTCTTCTGCGGTAACTCCTCGAAGCTGCATTAATAATTGTTGGTTCATGTTTAAGCTTGTTTTATTGTTTTTAAAGATAAAATAAATTGATGGCTTAACTGGATAATCCTGTAGGAGATGATGGCCAATGCTGGAATGGCCAGCCAATGTTGGCGCAAAGATTGCGAGAGATTTCCATGCATCAAATGAATAATCGAGCGGCCCAGTCCGCAGCCAGGACACCAAGTCCAACCCAGTTTAGCAATGGGACATAAGCTGTAATGAACACCATTAGGCTCCGTGAGTGCCAAAATTAGTAGCGAAAACACCCAAAAAGAAAGTTCGAGGGGAAATCGTGTTTTATTCATTTAAAGATTTCGCGGATAGGTCATCATCATTAAAGATACTACTAATACCAACAAAATGCCTATCACTCCCAAGGCGGCAATCCGCTGCATATAGTCTATTTTTAATAGCAAAGAGCCCACATACCTAAAATAAATGCTCAATGTAGCCATGTACAACAATCCGCCGATGAGTAATATTTTAAAACCCTGCATCATCGCCTGAAAAAAACTCATTTTCTTTTTGAAGTGTGTTTTTCGATAGTTTTTGATGCCAAGATACAAGCCGGTAAATGGAATCCAAACGGACAGGTATTCCATCCAGTGAATATCCTTGGGTCCAGATGTTCCGATATCGTAAATCCCAAAATAATGCATGCATAAAATCCAAAGACCGCTCAAAAGGCCTATCAAGAAACCGTATTTAATTGCATTATTCATTTAGCTTTTACCTCCAATTGAAATAACAGTAAATAAGTGTTTCTGTTTATAAAAATGAAGTTGGGCTTGGTATATTTGCTGCGAAATAAGGATAGGTGAACATTAGGGAAATTATTCATCGTTACAAAGATGACCCAAGGACCACCCGGTTGGCTCAGGCGCTCAATTCTGGGAAAAATCCAAGGGTACATGTAAAAGGTCTCGTCGGGTCGAGTGACGCGATGCTAGCGGTAGCTTTGTATTTTCTGCAACACAAATCTGCTTTATTTATCTTGCCCGACCGAGAAGAGGCCTCTTATTTTCTCAGCGATTTAGAAAACCTGCTCGAAAAGGAGGTCTTGTTTTTTCCATCTTCTTTTAGAAAAGCTTTTGATTTTACACAACCCGACAGCAGCATGGTGTTGCAACGTGCCGAGGTACTGAATGAGCTCAATCACACTTCAGCCTATGGCCGGCTCTTAGTGACCTACCCTGAAGCCTTGGCTGAAAAGGTGATCGACCGATCGGCATTGGAGAAAAACACGCTCGAAATTGCCCGGGGAAATAAGCTGGACATTGATTTTGTAGCCGAGTTTTTAACTGATTATGATTTCGACCGGGTAGATTTTGTTTACGCCCCGGGGCAGTTTGCCATCAGAGGCGGGATTGTTGATATTTTTTCATTTTCGCACCAGCGACCCTACCGGATAGAATTTTTTGGCGACTATATTGAAAGTATCCGCGATTTCGAGATCGAAGATCAATTATCGGTTGAGCAATTCGATAATATCACCATCATTCCGAATGTACAATCCAAATCTTTAGGCGAACAGCGGATATCGCTGCTCGAATACATCGATTCAGACTGTCAGATTTGGATGAAAGATGTTCAAATCACCCTCGATGTCATTGAAAAAGGTTACCAAAAAAGCGGAGAACTTTGGAAAGCACTCCCTGAAAAAGATAAACAACAAAATCCCGAATGGCTTGATCCAAAATATCAGTTTATCGACCAAAAACTTTTTGCCGATCAGCTCAACGATTTTGGAGTGGTGGAATTTGGTAAACAATTTTTTTACAGTGCTACCGAAACCATTCGTGCCGACATCAGTCCTCAACCATCATTCAACAAAGACTTTGGTTTACTGATCCATAACCTCAAAAAAAACGAGTCGGAAAAGATTGAGAATTACATTTTTACCGATTCAGCCAAACAGGCAGAACGCCTCTACAGCATTTTTGAAGACATAGATAAAAGCGTTCGCTTTACGCCCGTTCACCTTTCGCTGAGAGAGGGTTTCATAGACCGCGATCAGCAACTGGCTTGCTATACCGATCATCAAATTTTTGATCGTTATTACAAATACAAAACTAAGAAGGGTTACGTACGCTCTCAAGCTTTAACGCTGAAGGAATTAAGAGATCTCAAACCCGGCGATTACATCACCCACATAGATCACGGCGTGGGAAAATATGCGGGTTTGGAAAAAGTGGAAGTGAACGGAAAAACCCAGGAAATGATCCGATTGGTTTATGCCGATAACGACTTGCTGTATGTGAACATCAACTCCCTGAACCGCATCGCTAAATTCTCGGGGAAAGAGGGTTCGGTTCCTAAAATGAATAAACTGGGTACCGATACCTGGGACAAGCTGAAGCGTTCTACCAAAAAGAAGGTTAAAGATATTGCCCGCGACCTGATCAAGCTTTATGCCCAACGCAAGGCACAAAAAGGCAATGCATTTAACCCGGATACTTATTTACAAACCGAACTGGAGGCTTCGTTTATTTATGAGGATACTCCGGACCAGGAAAAAGCAACCGCCGATCTGAAAAAAGATATGGAAGCGCCGCACCCGATGGACCGTTTGATTTGCGGAGATGTGGGTTTCGGGAAAACAGAAGTGGCCATTCGTGCTGCATTTAAGGCCGTGGCCGATGGGAAACAGGTGGCGGTGCTGGTGCCAACCACCATCTTGGCCTTGCAACATTTCAAAACTTTTAGTTCAAGGCTGGCCGGTTTTCCATGCAACATCGATTATATCAATCGATTTAAAACACCCGCTCAAATAAAAGAAAGCCTGCAAAAGCTGGCCGAGGGAATAGTAGATATCATTATTGGCACCCACCGTTTGGTGAGTAAGGATGTTAAATTTAAAGACCTGGGCTTACTGATCATTGATGAAGAACAAAAGTTTGGGGTAGGTGTTAAAGAAAAGTTGAAACAATTCAGGGTGAATGTTGATACGCTTACCCTTACGGCAACACCTATTCCTAGAACGCTCCATTTTTCACTGATGGGGGCAAGAGACTTGAGCATCATCAGTACGCCGCCGCCAAATCGTCAACCGGTTTTAACTGAATTACATGTTTTTAACGAAGGTTTAATAAAAGAAGC
This sequence comes from Sphingobacteriaceae bacterium, assembly GCA_947459195.1. Lineage (GTDB taxonomy): Bacteria > Bacteroidota > Bacteroidia > Sphingobacteriales > Sphingobacteriaceae > JAIPAN01. Next base: position 1,155 of record CANHCS010000070.1, on the reverse strand, counting down.
CGTAGAATATGAGTTGGCTCGTGGCGGTCAGGTGTTTTTTATTCACAACCGGGTGCAAGACCTCGCACAATTAGGTGGACTGATTCAAAAATTGGTTCCTGCGGCCCGGGTGGGTATTGCCCATGGCCAATTAGAAGGAGATGCCCTGGAAGACGTGATGCTAAAGTTTGTGAATGCTGAATCGGATGTGTTGGTGGCCACCACCATCATTGAGGCTGGACTGGATATTCCGAACGCCAATACCATCATCATCAATCACGCACACATGTTCGGACTGAGTGATTTGCACCAAATGAGGGGCCGGGTAGGTAGATCGAACAAAAAAGCCTATTGCTATTTGCTCAGCCCGCCTTTGTCGACCCTCACAGGTGAAGCAAGAAAGCGTTTAAGTGCAATTGAAGAATTTTCGGAACTGGGCAGCGGTTTAAATGTAGCCATGCGAGATCTGGACATCCGCGGCAGCGGTAACCTTTTAGGTGCAGAGCAAAGTGGTTTTATTGCCGAGATTGGGTTTGAGATGTATCATAAAATTCTCGATGAAGCCATTCAGGAATTGAAAGAAGACGAGTTTAAGGGACTGTTTGAAGAAGAAGAAGAACAGCATGGTTTTGTGAATTTTACTCAAATTGATACCGACCAGGAGGGTTTGATTCCAGATGAATATGTGACCAGTATTGCTGAGCGATATAATTTATACAGCGAGCTTTCTAAACTTGAAAACGAAGAAGGATTGAGAAGGTTTGAAGCCAAGCTGAATGACCGGTTCGGTCCGGTTCCGGAGCCGGTGAAGGGTTTATTCAACAGCCTGCGGCTGCAGTGGTTGGGTAAAAGCCTTGGGATGGAAAAAATATCCCTGAAAAAACAAACCCTAAGAGCTTATTTCGTGAGCGATCAACAATCACCTTACTTCGAATCGGAGGTGTTTGGACGAATTTTAAATTATGTGCAGCAGCACCCACGATATTGCAACCTGAAAGAAGTGAAAAACACCTTGAGAATTGCCTTTGAAGAGGTGCAAGACTTGGAGCAGGCAATTACTGTTCTGGGTGAGTTGAGCCCCCAACCGACTACTGCTCAGCCAGCTGAAAAACAATAGGAAGCACAAAACTACTTCTTACGGGTTTAGCATCCAGCGTGCCAGGTTTCCATGGAGGG
>CANHCS010000069.1 GCA_947459195.1 Sphingobacteriaceae bacterium | reverse complement strand
TCATGTACATCAGCCGCAAGGCTGTACCTGCTGCCGATACCGAGGAACGTGCTGCCCTGTCGAAATTATCATACCACAAATTTTATATCGACGAGATCTACGATGCGCTCATCACCCGTCCGTTGGATGTGATTTCGCAATTCTTCTTCAAGGTGGTAGACAAATTAGGAATTGATGGTTTGGTGAATGGCTTTGGCAGCGGTGCCAAAGAAGCCAGCAAGGCCCTGCGCCTCATCCAGACCGGAAATGTGGGCTTTTATATTTTCATGATGGTGATCGGTATCATCGCCTTATTGATTTACGGTTTTTATCATATTTAGGAATAGCACGAGATAATGGATATACTTTTACTCCTTTTATTACCCATCGCGGGAGCAATCATCACCGCTGTTTTAGGTCAATCGCCTAAAGCAAAGTATGTGGCCTTGACTGCTGCGTTGGTATCTTTAGCTTACGCAATTTGTTTAACCGCCCGTTTTCAGTTGGATGCCAGCACGCAGTTTGTGGCCGATTATCCCTGGATGGAAACCATGGGTGTACGTTTCAAGGCGGGTATAGATGGCATTAGCTTATTGCTGGTTTTATTGACCAATGCCTTGCTGCCTTTAATTGTATTGGCCGGATTTAAGCAAAACCAGTCGGGTACATTTTATGGCTTGATGTTGTTCATGCAGGCCGGTTTATTGACGGTATTTACCGCCCTGGATGCTTTCCTTTTTTACGTAGGCTGGGAAGCCGCCTTGATTCCGATTTACTTTATCTGTGCGCTTTGGGGTGGAGAAAATCGCATTAAGGTCAACCTGAAATTCTTTGTCTACACCATTTTTGGTAGTTTATTCATGCTGCTGGCCATTATTTACCTGCACCTGCAAACGCCGGGCAAAACCTACGATTTGCAAGATTTTTACGCATTGAATTTAGATGCTGCCACACAAGGCTGGATCTTTTGGGCGTTCTTCCTGGCATTTGCCATCAAGATGCCGGTATTCCCTTTCCATACCTGGCAGCCAGATACGTATACGGAGGCACCAACTGCCGGAACCATGCTGCTGTCGGGCATCATGCTGAAAATGGGTATTTATGGGGTTATCCGCTGGTTAATTCCGGTGGCACCGCTGGGTTTTGCGCAATGGGGGCAAACTGCTTTAATCTTATCGATTATTGGCGTGGTGTATGCTGCTATCATTGCCTTTACGCAGAAAGATGTGAAACGTTTGGTGGCTTATTCTTCCATCAGCCACGTGGGTTTAATCTCCGCTGGTATTTTTGTTTGGAATGTGCAGGGCTTGCAGGGCGCCATGATCCAGATGTTGAATCACGGCATCAATGTGGTGGGGATGTTCTTTGTGCTGGATATCATCATCCGTCGTTTGGGCACCCGCGAAATCGCTTCGATGGGTGGTATTGCCAAAGCGGCGCCGCAATTGGCCATTACTTTCTTAATCATTTTATTAGGAACGGTTGCCTTGCCATTGACCAACGGTTTCATCGGTGAGTTTTTATTACTGATGGGTATCTATCAGTATAATATTTGGTTATCAGTTATAGCCGGTCTGACCATCATCTTCGGAGCGGTATACATGCTACGTATGTATCAGCAGGTGATGCTGGGAGAAGCCAATAAGGCCACCGAAAAATTCGTGGATATCGATTGTACCGAGAAGTGGGTATTGTACGTTATCTGTGCTCTGGTCATCATTATCGGGGTGTATCCGCAACCCATTTTAAATATTTCAGAACCTGCCGTGAGCCAGCTGATTGAAGTGGTAAACGCCAAAGTATTAGCTAAATAATTAGATGAACGCAATTATTATTTTATCGCTTTTAGCCCTTTTTGTATTGTATCTGGGTTTATTTAAGGCACAAAAAGCCTTGCTTCCGGCTACTTTAATCGGTTTATTGGCAGCTTTAGGCCTAACTATTGCCGAATGGAACCAAAATACGGCGCCTATCTTCAGCGGCATGATGCTGTTTGATAATTTCGCGGTTGCTTTTGCTGGCATCTGTATTGTTTCTACTTTTTTGATACTGGCCATCGCCAAACAATCTTTCGAACGCATTAGCGAGCACGTGGCCGAATATTATGCCATCATCCTTTTTGCCCTTGCGGGAATTTTGGTGATGGTTTCATACCATAACCTGTCGATGCTCTTCATCGGTATCGAGATCATGTCGGTAAGTTTATACATCCTGGCAGGGATTAAAAAGAAAGACGTGGCTTCTAACGAAGCGGCATTAAAATATTTCCTGATGGGGGCTTTCTCCACCGGTTTCTTGTTATTTGGAATTGCTTTAATTTATGGTGCTACCGGCTCATTCGATCTGGCAGCCATCCGTGATTATGTGATCGCAGGAGCCAAACAAGGTATTTCCCCTTTATTTTATGCCGGTTTATTACTGATGCTGGTAGGCTTGAGCTTTAAAGTGGGTGCCGCACCTTTCCATTTCTGGTCGCCCGATGTATACGAAGGTTCGCCGGCCCTGATTACGGCTTTCATGAGCACCGTAGCCAAGACTGCAGGCTTTGCGGCTTTCCTACGCTTGTTCCAGTTCTGCTTTGCACCACTACATGATTTCTGGATGCCTGCCATTCTGGTCATCACCGTATTGACTTTGTTAGTGGGTAACATCACGGCACTTTATCAGCATAGCTTTAAGCGCATGTTGGCTTACTCCGGTATTTCGCATGTGGGCTATTTGCTATTTGCCATCATCGCCTTGGGCGAATCATCAGTCAACTCCGTATTTGTGTATGCCACGGCTTATTCTATTGCTACCATCATCGCCTTTGCGGTGTTGATTTTAGTAAAGCGTCAGACCAAATCTGAAGAGTTCGATGCTTTCAATGGATTGGGTAAAAGCAATCCTTTCTTGGCTTTTGCCTTAACGGTAGCTATGCTTTCGCTCGGTGGTATTCCTTTAACTGCCGGTTTTATCGGTAAGTTCATGATGTTTACCAATGCCCTGGGCGAATACCGGATCTGGTTGGTGATTTTGGCGGTACTGAATGCCGTGGTGGGTATTTTCTATTACTTGCGTGTGGTGGTAGCCATGTATTTCAAGCCCTCAGAACGCGAAAATATTGCTGTTTCTGCCAATTTCAACTGGGTGATCGGTATTTCTACCATCATTACCATTCTTTTAGGAATTTATCCTAATTTGGTGGCTAATCTGTTCTAGCGCAAGCTGATTTAATATTGTAGCTTTACAGGTAAGAGCCTATGCACCAATTCTGGGATTACCTTCAAACCCTCGTTGACCCCGTACAAGTACTCCGGGAAGGTGGCTTTTATTTGTTGCTTTTCGTCATCTTTGCCGAAACAGGTTTATTCTTCGGATTTTTCCTTCCTGGCGATTATTTACTCTTTTTGGCAGGCATGTTTGTGGCCACCGACCGCTTGAACGTGAGTATTTACGGCCTGATCATTGGTTTAATTTTAGCGGCTATACTCGGTAATTTTGTGGGCTATTGGTTCGGACGAAAGACAGGACCTTTGCTGTACAATAGAAAAGACAGTTTTTTCTTTAAACAACGTTATTTAAGAGCTGCAGAAGAATATTACCATAAACAGGGGGCTTTTGCGCTCATCATGGGCCGATTTATCCCTATAGTACGCACTTTTGCGCCCATTTTTGCGGGCGTAGTTCAATTGGACTCAAAGAAATTCGCTTTTTATAACATTTCCGGCGCCATTCTATGGATTACATCCTTAACTTTGCTGGGATATTTCCTGGGTCGTAAATTTGCACAGGAAATAAACGATTATCTCCTATATATCATAATTGGGTTTGTAGTCGTTACTGCTTTACCGCTTATTTGGGCATTCTTAAAAAAGCACCTGCCCGGTTCGGACAAGGCAAATTGAATTAAAAAAACATGAGTAGTGACCACCCCTGGCATCAAGTTTCTCCTGGCGAAGATTTACCTTCCCTAGTTAATGCCATCATTGAAATCCCCAAAGGTTCTAAAGCCAAGTATGAAATCGATAAAAATTCTGGTTTAATCAAACTGGACCGGGTTTTGTTTTCATCGGTGATGTATCCGGCCCATTACGGTTTCATTCCGCAAACTTATTGCGATGATAAGGATCCATTGGACATATTGGTCTTGTGTTCCGTAGATGTTTACCCTTTAACCATCATAGAAGCGAAGCCGATTGGGGTAATGCACATGGTAGATCAGGGGGAACAGGATGACAAGATCATCGCGGTAGCACAAAATGACCAATCTGTCAACTATATTGACGACTTGAGTGAACTTCCTCCGCATGCGATGAAAGAGATTGTACGTTTTTTTCAGGACTACAAAGCCCTGGAACAAAAAAAGGTGAGCATCGAACATTTATTGGGCAAGCGTTACGCCCATAAGGTGATCGAAGAAAGCATCGAGTTATATCACACCACTTTTAGAAAAGCTTAACATGGGTTTTCAAATTTTCCTGACTTTTTTCCTGGTTTTTCTGAACGGCTTTTTTGTGGCTGCCGAATTCGCTATTGTGAAAGTTCGTGCTTCACAAATTGAAATTAAAGCCAAAACCGGACATCGGGTAGCTAAAATTGCCAAACACATTACCCAGCACCTCGACGGTTACCTGGCTGCCACACAGCTGGGCATTACCCTGGCTTCGCTTGGACTGGGTTGGGTGGGCGAAGAAGTGATGGAGCACCTCTTACAAAACCTCCTGGTGTCTTTTGGTGCAAGTCCTGAAACAGTTACTTCCTTTTCTGGAACTGCTGCTCCGGTCATCGCATTCACCTTTATTACCATCATGCACATTGTGTTTGGTGAATTGGCGCCGAAATCATTTGCCATTCAGCGTCCGGTAAATACTACACTGGCCATATCCGCACCGCTACATATTTTTTACCTGGTTTTCCGTCCGTTTATTTGGTTACTGAATGGATTTGCCAATTTTATTTTGAAGTTATTCGGTATTCATCCAGCCGGCGGGCATGAAGCACACCACAGTTCTGAAGAATTGCAATACTTATTAGACCAGGGAAAGGAAAGTGGTGCACTGGATACCACCGAGCATGAATTGATCAAAAACGTGTTCGACTTCAACGAACGGGTAGTGAAAAACATCATGGTACCCCGAACCAAGATTTCGGCAGTTGATTTGGATACGCCTCCGGCGGAAATATTGGAATACATCATTAAAGAAGGTTATTCTCGGATACCGGTATTTGAAGATACCATTGATAAGATTGTGGGCATCATACATGCCAAGGATATTTTGCCATTATTGGCAGATAAAAAGGATTTGGTATTGAAAGATTTGATACGCAAACCTTTTTTCATCCCCGAAACCAAAAAGATCAACGATTTGATGAGTGAGTTTCAACAGAAACGCATTCAAATTGCCGTGGTGCTCGATGAGTTTGGTGGAACCGCCGGTATGGTGACATTGGAAGACATTGTAGAAGAGTTGGTTGGTGAAATTCAGGATGAATACGATGAAGAGAAACCAATTGTAGAAAAGGTTTCGGATACTGAATTTATTGTGAACGCCTCTGCCAGTGTGTACGATGTGAATGAATTCCTTCCTCACGATTTACCCGAAGACGGCGACTATGATACCATGTCGGGCTTGGCTGGGCATATTTTTGGCAAAATACCCGATGTGGGTGAACGCACCGAATTTCAAGGCTATACTTTTACCGTTTTGAAAAAAGCGGAACAAAATGTAGAATCCCTCAAATTGGAGTTGGTGATCAATCACGACGATGCCGTAGACGTTCGTTAAGACAGCAAATGCATATTTTTTACACTCCAGATATTGTTGCTGAAGCGTATACCTTGAGCGAGGAGGAGAGCAAGCATGCCGTCCGAGTATTGCGTTTGCAAGTTGGGGATGAGGTAGTTTTGGTTGACGGGAAAGGCGGTTATAACCAAGCCCGGATCCTGGAAGCGAATCCTAAAAGAACACACCTACAGGTTTTTCAAACTCAGCAAGAGTTCGGCAAGCGGAATCATTATTTACACATCGCGGTAGCGCCTACCAAAAATATCGAACGGATGGAGTGGTTTTTGGAAAAGGCCACAGAAATAGGGATCGATGAAATTACGCCCATTATTTGCGAACGTTCAGAGCGCAAGGAGGTGAAAGCCGAACGC
>CANHCS010000068.1 GCA_947459195.1 Sphingobacteriaceae bacterium | reverse complement strand
TTATTACCTTATGTAACAGATTCATTAAAATAATTAGGGGGAACAAGACATGGAAATTATCTTAACACAGGATATTAAAAATCTTGGAGAAAAAGACGATATCGTAAATGTGAAGCCTGGTTATGGCCGCAACTACCTCATCCCGAAAGGATATGGTATTTTGGCAACCGAGTCTGCAAAAAAGGTATTGGCCGAAAACTTAAAGCAAGCTGCATTTAAGCAAGATAAAATTAAGAAAGATGCCGAAGCCATCGCAAGTAAATTGGATGGTGTGAAGTTATCGATTGGTGCCAAAGCCGGTGAATCTGGAAAGATTTTCGGTTCGGTAAATACCATTCAAATTGCCGAAGCTTTGAAAAAAGCAGGTTTTGAAGTAGATCGTCGTAGAATTACTTTCGAAACTGAGCCTAAAGAAGTAGGCGAGTACCTCGTAAACTTAAACTTACACAAAGAATTGAAAGTACAGGTACCTTTTGAAGTGGTAGCTGAATAAATACCAGTCAAATCAAATAAAAAAGCGTCCCGGTTTCCGGGACGCTTTTTTTATGCTTGCCGAAATAATTACCTTTAATCATCTAAACCCTAAAGAATGCTCTTCCGTTTTCTAAAAAAGCTGCTACTCGGATTCTTTCTCTTTACTTTTTGCTGGGTGCTGGTTTACCGCTTTGTCAATCCGCCCATTACCTGGCTGATGTTGCAACGCAGTGTTGAAAGACAGGCCGCCGGCAAGTCATGGAAGCTGGAAAAAGAATGGCGCAGTTTCGATGAATTGTCTAATAATTTAAAGAAGGCAGCCATGGCGGGTGAAGATGCCGCGTTCATGAACCATTGGGGATTTGATTTTAAGGCCATACAAAAGGCTTTTGAAAAGAACCAGAAGGGAAGAAAAATAAGAGGAGGCAGTACCATCAGCCAGCAAACGGCTAAAAATGTTTTTCTATGGCCGGGGCGTTCCTGGATACGGAAGGGTTTTGAAGCTTATTTTACCGTTTTGATAGAATTGCTTTGGTCTAAAGAACGCATCCTGGAAGTGTATTTGAATGTGATAGAAATGGGAGATGGCATTTATGGAGCCGAAGCTGCCACTCAGCATTATTATGGCAAATCTGCCGGAAGCATGAGCAAATACCAGGCTTCTTTATTGGTAGCCGTTTTCCCCAACCCCTTGCGCTGGTCGCCAGTAAAACCAAACCGTACGGTGTATTATCGGCAAAGCCTGATCTTAAGGAATATGCGTCGCTTAAAAAATGTGCAGTTTGATTAAGCAGGCATCAAACGGTTCAGCCAACTCTCTTTCAAGGGGATTTCCCAAGCTATGTTTAACTCACCGTAGCGCTCTATCAGGTTATTGAAGATAATACTTTCTTCCCGGATGGCACCTTCCGCCATCATTTTTGCTAAATCACCTTTCCGAAAAGTGTTGATGCGGTCGCCATCCCAGTAGGCCACCTGCATGCGGTCGAAAAGTTGAATGCCAAATTGTGTTTCGAAATTTTTCATCAGAGCCACCGATTTGTCAATAGAACAACCGGTGACGCCTGCTTTTTCCTCATTCACAGAAAGGATCAAGAACCGACGGTAACGGACTTCTCCTTTGGCAGCCAGCGCATGCCCATGTGCCGCCCAGCTTGCCGTAAACTCATCTAACTGCAATTGGATAGCTTGCAGCTCCGGTTCGGTCAACTCACGATCGGCCTGGTAGATCCAGATCCTCGAATTTTCAGAAATTTCCATGTACAAAGTTATCAAATTCTTAATTTGGTAGCTCAAAATCTATGTCGAACCTACCATCCTTTCGCCTTACTCTTTGCGCTGCGGCATTTTTGTTCTGCATTTCTTGGGCGGGTGTGTCGGCTTCGCCAGATTTATTGGAATTGATGCAACAAAGCCAGGATCGACTCAATATAGATTACGCCCTGGATGCTGACAAATTCAAGATGAAGAAAGCCGAAATACAATTGACGAGAGATGGCTTTTTTCGCTGCAGGCGGACCTTCATCAATGGCAAACAGGAATATTATTCCTTTAGTTTCTCAGCTTTTGAGGACTTGAGCTATTTGGGTGATGAGCAAAACGGTTGGATGGTGCTGAAAGTGAAACCAGAAGGAATCATTGTGCAAACTTTTCACGATCCGAAGGGGAATATCGACACCATGGCCAGCGAGCTACGCCTGCCTTTTAAAAACCTTCAGGCCGCCGATCTGCACACCATCAACGATTGTTTCAGCCAGATCAGACAACGACTGCAGCACTAAAGACCGTTGGCCTTTACCGTAATTTCTGCAATATCCAATACCTCTACCTCTTGCTCCTTATTGAAATTTTTGATCCCATCTCTCAACATGGTCATGCAAAAAGGGCAGGCAGCGGCTACCACAGCAGGCTGAACAGCTAAAATCTCCTCGGTACGCTCAATGTTTACATCTTTGGTGCCAGGTTCGGGCTCTTTAAACATTTGGGCACCACCGGCACCGCAGCAAAGTCCGTTCGATTTGCAACGTTTCAATTCTACTAATTCGGCATCTAAAATTTCCAGCGCTTTACGAGGTGCTTCATACACCTGGTTGGCACGTCCCAAATAACAAGGATCGTGGAAGGTGATTTTCTTGCCTTTAAAAGATTCTCCTCCCTCTGCACGTAGTTTGCCCTCGTTGATCAGTTCCTGGATGAGCTGTGAGTGGTGGATCACCTCATAATTACCACCCAGGTTAGGGTATTCATTTCTTAAGGTATTGAAACAATGCGGACAGCCGGTCACTATTTTCTTCACCTGGTAGGCGTTCAATAATTCGATATTGGCCATGGCCTGCATCTGGAACAAGAATTCGTTGCCGGCACGTTTCGCCGGATCGCCGGTGCAGCTTTCTTCAGTACCCAATACCGCAAATTTCATCCCTACGTGCTGCAGAATCTTGCAGATATCGCGGGTAATTTTTTGGGCACGCTCATCATAGCTACCCGCACATCCCACCCAAAATAAAATTTCTGGTTCTTCTCCTTTGGCCATCATTTCGGCCATGGTTGGTATCTTCAATTCGTCCATTTGTCTATTTTTCAATCAGTTCATATGATTTTGGGGCACCATTGCCGAATCGCCTAATCGGCAAATTGACTAATCGTTTTGTGCCCAGTTAAAACGATCGCTTGGTGCATATTTCCAAGGGGCGCCATTGTTCTCAATATTGCCAAACATGCTGTTCACACTGGCTGCTGCCTGTGCCTCTTCCATTACGGCATAGCGACGCAATTCCACAATGATGTTCAACGGGTCAATGTTCACCGGACAAGCTTCTGTACAAGCATTGCAGGTGGTGCAGGCCCAAATTTCTTCGCGGGTGATGTAATTGTCCAACAAGCTTTTTCCATCCTGATGGTCTTTACCATGTTGATCGATGTTGTTGCCCACTTCAGTTAAACGGTCGCGGGTATCCATCATGATCTTACGTGGCGAAAGCAGCTTACCCGTTATGTTTGCCGGACAAACCGAGGTACATCGACCGCACTCGGTGCAGGTATAGGCATCCATCAGGTTTTTCCAGCTAAGGTCTTGCACATCTTTGGCACCAAATTTACTTCCTTCGGCTACCGGCAGTGGGGTAAATGTAGGATCGAGCATGGCTTTTACCTCGTTGGTAACCGAATCCATATTGTTGAATGCTCCCTTCGGATTCAAATTAGAATACCAGGTATTGGGGAACGCCATGATGATGTGGAAATGCTTGGAATAAGGCAGGTAATTTAAAAACGCCAAAATCCCCAGGATGTGGAACCACCAGGCACCACGCTCAATTAAAACCAGGAATTCCGCGTTTTGAGGCATGAGCGGAGCGATGAACTGACTCACCGGGAAAGCACCTGCCTGTATGTAATGCGGATAATTTTGTTGTTGTAATAAATAGTCGGCGGCGTTCATTTTGAGGAAGGCCGACATTAATAATATTTCTATAATGAGGATGTAATTGGCATCTGATTTGGGCCAGCTGCTCATCTCTTTACCACTAAAGCGACGCAGTTTGAGTACATTTCGGCGGATGAGGAAAACCACACAGCCTACAATCACCAATAGGGCAAGGATCTCGAAAGTGCCGATCAGGAAATTGTAAACACCACCCAGCGGAGCGGCAAAAACACGATGGGTGCCAAACAAACCATCAATTACGATCTCTAAAACTTCTATGTTGATGATGACGAAGCCTGCATACAAGAAAAAGTGCATGATGGCGGCCACTGGTCTTTTGGTCATTTTACTTTGGCCAAAAGCCACGAACAACATGGTCTTCAAGCGATCCATCGGGCGGTCTGAACGATCTTCAGAACGACCCAGTTTGATGTTTCTCCTGATCTTGGCCACATTACGCCCAAAAAGGATGCTGGCGCCCAGCAAAAAGACTAAAAATAAAATCTGTGCAATCATATGGGTTCTTAGTGAAGCTAAAATAATGAATAAAGACCAATCTCATTTACTATGCATGCATAAAAAATAATTTAGAATGCTTCTAAGTCTAATCGGCTTGATGGCTTGTTTTTTCGCCACTTTATTCACAATAATTTCAAAAAATATTTTCTGAAATGAAAAAAGAAGCTACATTTGCAATCCCGAAAGGGAAGAGGGTACCATAGCTCAGTTGGTAGAGCAAAGGACTGAAAATCCTTGTGTCGCTGGTTCGATTCCAGCTGGTACCACCAGAAAGAGATCTTAGCAATAGGGTCTCTTTTTTTGTTTCTGAGTGTGATTTTATGAGGACTTTTAGACTGTTTTTAGACTAGTCTTAGGTTCTGTGCGAACGATTAAAGTTAAGTTATTTTTTCTTGATTTTTCAAACTTTTGGCGCATCTAATGACTCATCTACTGGCGCATGAGTCAAATCTAGTTTGCCTTCTTGTGCAAAGCTGTAAAAGCCATCAGTTGATACAATCAAATGATCGAGCAATTCAATGTCTAATAGTGCTGCAGCCTCTTTGATCTTCTGGGTTAAATTGATGTCTGCCTGAGAGGGTTTAAGTACTCCTGAAGGATGATTGTGTGAGAGGATGATAGCAGTTGCCATGGATTTCAATGCAACAGCAAGAAGGATTCTAATATCAGCGATTGTGCTGGTCATTCCACCACTGGATAGCTTATGTATGCCTATCGCTTTATTAGCTCTGTTTAGATGCATTATTACAAAATGTTCCTGTAATTGTATGGTTTCTGAAGGATAGTGCTGTATAAGAAGCTCGTATGCATCTGCAGAACAGTTTACTGTTGGTCTGTAAACTTTTGGTGGATTATAGCTGATTTGGATTTCTGATGTTGTCATGGATTTAAAATAAAAAACCCAGTGCTGGTGGGCTCTGGGTTGAATTCAATGTTTTTTAGGTGTTACGAGATTACATCATTTAAGTAGTTTTAATAACCACTTCGAAAAGAAATAAACAATGGGTATGGTGAATGCAAAGAAGAAATGAAAGACTAGATATGCTCCAGTCATCGTAAGTACTATCGTGTTGTGTTCAAAAGGATCCTCTGGGCCAAACCAAGAGATCATCCATCCAGATATGAATAGCGCAAAACTTGAGATTGAAGCTATTCTACCTATTCTGTTATTGTTCTTAATAGCATTTCTTATCCATTTTGTCCATAAGTAAATTGGTGGGCTAAGAAAGATTAATACAAGTAGGCTAAACAGAATATAATCAATCATGGGATTTGAATTGATTCCTTAAAGTGATCTTCTTAGAAATAAGTATTGTAGTCAAAATTGCTTAGTATGAAAAATCTGTATAAAGTTTTATGAGAATCTGAATAATCTTCCTGTTGCGAAGAAATGGTCACTTTTACAGTAGTTGTTTTCCCTTGATAAATTTTGATCATATTTCCACTCTCAACTTCTGAGTTAATCATCTTCATTCCTAGTGATCTAATTCTGGCTAAGTATTTGTTGTAAATATCTGGTTTGTGGACTTGGACTGCTATTCTATTATTATCATAATCAGAATAGTAATAACTAAAAAATGATTCAGCCAAATCGTTCGTGTAATTTTTTTTATAAGTAAAAGTTACATTTCCCAATTTGTCAAAACCCTCTGGTTCAGCTGCTTCTAAAAATTTCCAGCCTCTTGCATTTAAGTACTCCTCAACTTCTGAAAGACTTTTTTTTCTTAGGCTTAACACTTCGTCAAAAGTTAGGTTTTGTGCAATGGAACTCATTGATAAAACCAAAAGAGTAAGTGACAATATTATTATTCTCGACATAATTTGAAAGTTAAGTATGTAAATCAAATAGTAAAAAACCCAGCACAATCCTGCACTGGGTTCTGAAAAAGTTATCTTTCTGTTAGGTAGAAGACTATAAAAGGACTAACAATACCCATGCTGCCCAACCAAGTCCTGTTTGGCCAACTAATTGACCTTTAGCTTTCTTTTTATAGCAGCTCAGGTATTCTGGATCATTGAACAATTCCTTGTTTTTACTCATCATATACGTTCTAGCACCTTTATCAGGAGTAGGATTTGCAACTAATGCTGTACCTACCAATGCGAAAGGTCCAAACAATGCACCTAAAGCAATTGCTCCACCTTTTCTACCATGGTAAGCCTCTGCATCTAGAGTACCAGCTGTA
>CANHCS010000067.1 GCA_947459195.1 Sphingobacteriaceae bacterium | reverse complement strand
GCCGAGTTCAGCTGTTTTAGCTTCTAACTCTTTTTCTGCTTGTTGTTTTTTAGCCATTAAATAATTTATCTCCTTTTTCCCGATTTAAATCAGGACTGCAAAGGTAGGGATTTCTATTTCTAAACAAAAATAAAATTTGCCCTTTTGCTGCTGATAATCAATGAGCTAAACAGGTTGTTGAATTAGGAAAGGGTAGTTATTGGAGAAATGGCTTCACCTTATCGAGGGCAAAAGCCAATTGTTCTTTGGGCGTGAGATCGGTATTGTCTAAAATAATGGCATCCTCGGCTCGTACAAGCGGACTTTCTTTACGAGTGGTATCTGAGTAATCGCGATGGGCCAGGTTTTCGAAAACTTCTTCTAGGCTGATTTGAGCCCCATTCGCAATCATTTCTTTGTAACGCCTTTCGGCACGCACCTTCGGATCGGCTGTCATGAAAAATTTCAGGGTAGCTTTAGGGAAAACAGTGGTGCCAATGTCACGGCCATCCATCACAATGTTTTTAGATTGGCCCATGCGCTGTTGCTGTTTTACCATTTCGTCTCTCACCGCTTTGATCGCACTTACCGCACTTACCTGTTCCGAAACTTTCATTTCTCGAATCTCTGCCGATACTTCCTCATCATTCAGGGTAATATGCGTTTCGTAATCGCGGGAGTGAAAATTAAGGTGAATGTTATTCAAAGCTTCGCTAACTGCCTGCGGATTGTCCATATCTACCTGATGACGAATAAAATAGATGGTAACGGCCCGGTACATGGCCCCGCTGTCAATATAAACGAAATGAAGTTTTTTGGCCAATGCCTTTGCCAAAGTACTTTTGCCGCACGAAGAATAGCCGTCAATGGCTATGACAATATTATCGCTCATTGGGCATCAAAGTTAAGTTTTGCCAAGCATAAATTGTTAATTTTTATGATGGATAATCAATTGAACAGATAATATGTACCGATGGTGCCATACTGATGTGGCCTGGCATTACTTTTTATTTCAGCTGTTTTAAAGGTATAGGAGAGTTGTGCGATGAATCGGTTTTTAGCCAACATCAAGCCCATTTCCTGGCTTAGTACCCATGGTTTGGGCTGGTAGGTCACAGGGCCTTTGTCTTGCCGGAATAAACCTCCCGAAACACTGGCATCGTGGGCAATGAACTCAAGCTGGGGCTTGGCAAAGAAAAAGAACTCACTTTGGTTAATTTTGGGTGTCTGACTATTTGTCCCGATCAAGCTGCGCTTGTAGGCCGACTGAAAAAGTTGATTTAATTTTCCGTAGCGCATGGTAAAGCCGATACCAGCACCTGTAAATGTGGTGCCCAAATTGGCGTAACCATGCCATAAAAGATCTAAATTTTGTGTTTTGTTTCTCTGGATCAAGCTGCTGTAAGCGATTTGCGTATTCAAACCCAGTTCATTTTTTAATTGATATTCCCAGCCTTCAGGTGTGTAGAGCCCGGTGATACGATGGATGAATTCCTGAGCTTCTTGCCCCAAGGCATTGGGCCCTATGGTGCCAATTTGAGCGCTTATTTTAAGTATATTTTCAGTTTTATAAAACCATTCCATGCCGGCGCCGGCAAATAAATAAGCAGTAATAGGCCGGTCGACGTAAATGATGGATGGGATGGCGCCCGACTGAGCGTTGTACATTTTTTGCCCAAGTTCCAGCTCAAAGATCTTTTTTTCCATATCGGATTTTAAACGGCCTTTATTAACTGTCTCCCGATAGCTGATGAACAAACCATTGGTATAATAGCGGTCCTGGCCATTGGCCAAATAGGAATCATTATCGCTCCTAAAGCCAATTTGTTGTTTAAAACCTTGTGCTTTTAAACCGGAAACATAGAGGCTAATCCCCAATATCAGGGAGTAAATTCGTTTGATGTGCATATGCAGTTGTAAATAACTTTTTGTTATTTGATGTTATAACAACTGAATATACTAAAATATAATTTTTGGTCATAAAAAAACCTCCCGCTGTTACGGGAGGTTTTTGAAGTGATTTTAATTAAAAGCTGGTTTGATGCCTTCTTTGATACTCAAATCTAGCGGGTTTTTTACTTTGTCTTTGATCAAGGCAAGGTCAATTAACTCTTTCATTTCCATCACATAATGGAATTTGAGATCTTTGATATAATCTTCTTTGATTTCCAAGATGTCTTTCTCATTTGACTTGCAAAGAATGATCTCCTTGATGTTGGCTCTTTTGGCCGCCAGTATTTTTTCTTTGATTCCACCCACCGGGAGCACTTTTCCCCGTAGGGTAATTTCGCCGGTCATGGCTAAATGAGGTTTTACTTTACGTTGTGTAAATGCCGAAGTTAATGCGGTTAACATGGTTACCCCGGCTGATGGTCCGTCTTTAGGTGTTGCACCTGCAGGTACGTGTATGTGCACATCCCAATGATCAAACAAACGATGATCGATATTGAATTTTGCAGCATTGCTTTTTAAGTAAGCCATGGCAATGGCAGCCGACTCTTTCATTACTTCACCAAGATTTCCAGTCAGAGAGAGTTTGCCTTTTCCGGGGCTCAAACTGGCTTCTATAAACAGGATGTCGCCACCAACGGAAGTCCAGGCCAAACCAGTCACCACACCTGCTACTTCATTTCCTTCGTAAAGGTCTTTGTCGAAGATGGGAGCTCCCAGAATCTTTTCAACGTCATTCTTGCTAACTGCAGGGTCGTATTTTTCTTCCATAGCAATCTTGGTAGCTACGCCACGCACCAAGGAACCGATTTTCTTTTCCAATCCACGTACTCCCGATTCTCGGGTGTATTCTTCAATTACCTTTTCAATCACAGCAGATTTAAGGCTGATGTCTTTTGCCTGAATGCCATGCTGTTCACGTTGTTTTGGTAACAGGTGACGTTTGGTAATTTCAATTTTTTCTTCAATGGTATATCCATTAACCTCGATGATTTCCATACGGTCGAGCAGCGCAGGATGGATGGAACTCAAAGAATTCGCGGTAGCTATGAACATCACATTGGAGAGATCGTAATCTACTTCCACGTAATGGTCGTAAAAGGAATTGTTCTGCTCCGGATCCAGCACCTCTAGCAAGGCCGATGAGGGATCGCCCCTGAAATCATTCCCCACTTTATCAATTTCATCTAATACAAAAACCGGATTGGAAGCACCTGCTTTTTTAAGCGATTGAATGATGCGCCCCGGCATGGCACCGATGTAGGTTTTACGGTGGCCTCTGATTTCTGCTTCATCACGAATGCCGCCTAATGCCATGCGCACATATTTTCTGCCCAAAGATTTTGCAATCGACTTGCCGAGAGAGGTTTTACCCACTCCGGGAGGACCCACCAGGCAGAGGATAGGGGCTTTCATATTGTGTTTCAGTTTCAGTACGGCCAAATATTCTATGATCCGTTTTTTTACTTTTTCGAGTCCGTAATGGTCCTTATCCAGGATTTTTTGAGCACGTTTCAGGTCGAAATTATCCTTGGTAAACTCATTCCATGGCAAGTCGAGTAATAACTCCAGGTAATTGATCTGGACTGAATAATCGGCTGCTGCCGGATTCATGCGCCCCATCTTATCCAGTTCTTTCTGGAAATGCTCAGCTACTTCTTTCGACCATTTTTTCTTTTTGGCACGCTCTCTCAAGTTTTCCATTTCCAGGTCGGGAGAGTTGCCTCCCAATTCTTCCTGGATAGTTTTTAATTGCTGATTGAGGAAATATTCTCTTTGTTGTTTATCAAGGTCGGTGCGAACTTTTGATTGGATTTGGTTGCGCAATTCGAGCATTTGAAGCTCTTGCGTGAGGTGTTCCATCACCATTTTAGCTCTTTCTCTTAGGTTGGCTACTTCTAGCATCTGCTGTTTAGTAGCCACATCAGCATTCATGTTGGAAGAAATGAAATTGATGAGGAAAGAAGGGCTTTCTATATTTTTAATGGCAATGGCTGCTTCGCTTGGAATATTGGGAGCCAGCTGGATGATTTGCATCGCCATATCTTTGATATTGGCCATGATCGCCTTGAACTCCGCATTTACCTTCGGTTTTATTTCCTCAAACTTCTCAATTGTTGCCTTGATATAAGGCTCACTTTGTACTTGTTCTTTAAGTCTGAAACGTTGTTTTCCTTGGATGATCACCGTGGTGTTACCATCCGGCATTTGCAGCATTTTAATGATTAAGGCAACCGTGCCAATTTCATTCAATTGCTCTAAACTCGGATCCTCAATGCTCACATCTCTTTGTGAAACCACTCCAATGACACGATCGCCCTTGTAGGCGTCTTTTACCAGCTTAATAGATTTGTCGCGACCGATGGTGATCGGGATGACTACACCGGGGAACAGAACTGTGTTGCGTAAAGGTAGAATGGATAAGGTTTCGGGCGTTTCCTCATTGTTCATTTCCTCCTCATCTTCTTGAGACATGAGTGGAAAGAACTCGGTATCTTCATTTATAAGGGGGATGGCCTGATTAAATTCGAATGGGTTGTTGTCGTTCATCTGTTTTTATACAACGTCAATATGACAGTAAAATTTGTAAATCGGAAACTTTTCCGTTGGATAATTATGTTTGCAAGCCTTGTGCCAATTATTTTTTTGCGAAGCTTTTCCTGCTCCATTAGTGGATGTCTGCAAAAAAGGCAGTTAAATTTGTTTTATGACAAACAAAAACCTTTTTTTGGTATTATCTTAAAATTAAGCTGGTTTTAGGAGTAGAAAATGTAAAAATACTTCCCTGAGATTATTGCTTATCATTTTTAAATTTTATTTTTAAAAATAATTCCTGAGTTGCTCATTTGAGAGCTCGATTGAACCTGTAGATGTACAAGAGATTCGTGTTTCTTCTTTCCTTTTTTGCTGTTTTGCAAGTTGAACAATTGTTTGCGCAAAGTTCTTACCAAGCAATGGGGCAGAAGGCTTTGTTGGATGGCGATTTCAATTCGGCGGTTTCGCATTTAGAAAAGGCCGTTGCTGCCGATTCTACCAACGTGAATGCTTTGTACATGCTGGGCTATTCTTACTACCATGCCGAGAATTATAAAAATGCGGTAGCGGCATTTACGAAGGTAATAGCCGTAAGGCCGAACGAAACCAGTGCCTATTATTACCGTGGCAAGGCAAAGAGTAATATTGCCAACTACACGGCAAACATTGCTAATTCAGAAAGGGAAAAATTATTGGTATCGAGTATTCGTGATTTTAGCAGGGCCATTGCATTAAGCGGAGGCGAAGATCCTAAATTCTATCAAAACCGGGCCATTGCCTACCATGATTACGGAGTGCTCAAGGCTCAAAAAATTCCTCGTTTGTACGATAAGGTGAAATCTCTCGAAGCCCTGAAATCTTGTATCCTCGATTTTCAAAAAGTGTTGGAAATGAGCCCCGGTCGTAAAGACATCATCACCCGCCTGGAGGAAGCCCGTTCTCATTTAGAGAATGTAAATAATCAATAATTTATTTCCTGAATTTACCCACAATCATGAAGTGATTACTTCCGAGTATCACCACTTCTTGTTTTTTTACTATTTGGTAGATGGAATCAGGGCAGTATTCAAGGTACTCGCTACTAGTGAATAAGTTATTATCCGAAAAATTCTGGATGGTGATGCGTTTGATGGCTCCATTTTCAGATTTTAAAATTCGAATTTCTCTGGTTTTAAGGTTCTTTGCAGTGGCCGTATAGGTTTCTTCTCCATCTTCCATGCTAAAGCGGTATAATCCCTTGAATGCCGGTTTGTTGATATCGGAAACGATGAAAGGATCTAATTCTTCCTGCCATTTAATTGCAGCACTGGTTTTCGTTTCGTTTTTTTTATTAAAATGAACAGACTTTTGAACTTCCGGCCGCTCTTTTTCCAATCGTTTGATTTCTTTGCTGAAATATCCCTTCAGATCGGGATAATTGGGCGAATTAGTTTTGATCACCGCCGATTGACAGCTTGTAATGAAGAGCGCAAGAAAAACCAGTGATTTATTCATTATTGAGCTACTAAAACATCGCCTGTCATATCTTCTGGAATGTCGATTCCCATCATTTTTAAGAGACTTGGTGCAATATCTCCCAATTTTCCGTCTCTGATATGTTTATAATCTTGATCGATTAAGATACAAGGAACCAAATTAGTGGTATGGGCGGTATTAGGGCTGCCATCAGGATTGATCATGTAATCGGCATTGCCATGATCGGCTAGGATAATAAATGAGTAATCATTGGCTAAGCCGCACTCTACTACTTTTTGTGTGCAGGCGTCTACCGTTTCCACCGCTTTTACCACTGCCTCAAAAACACCGGTATGGCCTACCATATCCGGGTTGGCAAAGTTAATGCACACAAAATCGGGCCAGCCCGAAGATAGTGCATCGCAAGCTGCGTCAGCAATCCCCACAGCACTCATTTCTGGTTGAAGATCGTAGGTGGCAACCTTAGGAGAAGCAATCAAGGCTCGTTTTTCCTGATCAAATTCCTGTTCACGACCTCCTGAGAAGAAGAAAGTAACATGTGGATATTTTTCGGTTTCGGCTATACGTAATTGTTTTTTGTGATTTGCAGCTAACACTTCGCCTAGCGTATGGCTTAAATCTTCATTTTCAAATATTACTTCAACATTCTTGAAACTCTCGTCGTAGGAAGTAAAAGTGATGTAATGTAGATCGAGCGCTTTCATCTCTTGTTCCGGGAAATCTCGCTGACAGAGTGCCTGTGTAATTTCACGTCCGCGGTCGGTGCG
>CANHCS010000066.1 GCA_947459195.1 Sphingobacteriaceae bacterium | reverse complement strand
GGGATGCAGCAAAAAGTTCAATTCGTGGCCACCGTTTTACACGAGCCTGAACTGATCATATTAGATGAGCCATTTTCAGGTTTCGATCCTGTCAATGCCGAGATCGTGACCAAGGAGATCCTCGAATTGAATCGCAAAGGGGCTACCGTGATCTTCTCCACACACCGAATGGAATCGGTGGAGCAATTGTGCGACAGCATTGCACTCATCAACCGTTCGCATAAAATTTTAGAGGGCAAGGTCAAGGATATCAAAAACAGCTACCGCGACCAGACTTTCCGTTTGAGCTACAGCGGCCATTTCCCGGAAGAAAAAACTGCATTATTCAGCATCGTGAAACCTGCGGATGGTGAACAAGTAACGGTGAAAATCGCCGAAGGCAAAACCACTAATGAACTCTTGACTTACCTCCTGCCCAGCATACAAATTCATGAATTGAAGGAACAGGTACCGAGCATCAACGATATTTTTATTCAAAAAGTGACCCAATTAAGCTAAAAGATGAACAAGATATTTCTCATTATTCAACGCGAATACCTGAGCCGGGTAAAAAAGAAATCATTTTTGGTGATGACCTTTTTAGTTCCTGCCCTCATCATCGGCATGTACGCCCTAATCGCTTTTCTAAGTGTTAAAGGCGGAGATAAAAAAGCTGAACTAAAAGTGGTGGATGAAAGTGGCATTTTTGCCGGCAATTTTAAAAACAGCGCTTCGGTAAATTTTACCACAGCAAAAGAAGGTCTAGATGCGGCTAAAAAAGAAGCGCTGGGCAATGGAGAGGGATTTGTACTGTACATTCCTGCAGACATTGAAAAGGGTGGAAATATCGAATTGTTTTCCAAGAAAAAAGCGGGGCTTTCTGCGGTGAATAACATCGAAAAGCAAGTCAACGACTTGTTGAGAAATAAACAATTGAAAGATGCCGGCATCGATCCGGCCACGCTGCAGCAAATCGATCCGGACGTAAATATCAATTCCATAGAACTGACTGAACAAGGCGAGAAAGACAGCAGTGCTGGAGCAGCTTATGCCATCGGCTTTGCCGCCGCTATATTGATTTACATTTCACTCTTCATTTACGGTGCCCAGGTGATGCGTGGCGTAATTGAGGAAAAAACCAGTCGCATTGTGGAAGTGGTCATCTCCTCGGTAAAACCTTTTCAGTTAATGATGGGCAAGATCATTGGTGTGGGATTAGTAGGATTAACGCAGTTTATCCTCTGGATCGTACTTTCCACTACCCTGACAGGCGCTGCAAGTAAAGTTTTGTTGAAAGATCAACTGGATCAAGTAAAAACCGAGGTGAAAATTGATGGTCAGTCCCAAACCACTCAGGAATTAGCCGCTGAAGGGCCAGCAGCCAAAATCATCAACGCCGTACAGACTCTGAACCTGCCTTATATTTTAGGATGCTTCCTCGTATTCTTCCTTGGCGGATACCTCATTTATAGCGCCCTTTTTGCGGCCATCGGTGCAGCCGTAGATAATGAAACAGAAACACAGCAGTTCATGTTTCCCATTACCCTACCGCTGCTATTCACTTATATCATGTCTTTCAGTTTCATCGTCAACAATCCAGACAGCACTTTATCATTTTGGTTGAGCATTATTCCCTTCACCTCACCTATTGCCATGATGGTTAGGTTACCATTCGGCGTACCGGGATGGGAAGTGGCTTTATCGATGGTATTATTGATCGCAGGCTTCCTTTTTACCACCTGGTTGGCTGCCCGCATTTACCGGGTGGGCATTCTGATGTACGGCAAAAAAGTGAGTTTCAAAGAACTGGCCAAATGGCTGACTTATAAAGAATAATGATGTCTAACATCAAACAAAATCTGATTGAGGCGGAACAAAAAGCCTTACAACTCTTCGCTACCTTAGAAGAGCGAGGCTTGATTTGTGCCGGCAAAACGGAAGAGGAACTGAATGATGAGGTATTTCAACTAGCCAAGGAACTGTTTGGCATTGAGAAATACTGGCACAAGCGCATCATCAGAGCGGGCAAAAACACGCTCCTGCCCTATAATGAAAATCCACCCAATTTAACTTTGAGGGATAATGAGATTCTCTTTCTGGATTTCGGCCCGATTTTCGACGAATGGGAAGCCGATTTTGGGCGTACCTATGTCATAGGCAATGATCTGGTGAAACTTAAGTTAAAAAACGATTTGGAGCCCATCTGGCAAGAATGTAAGGCATTTTATGAAACCAAAACTTCCTTAACCGGAGCTGAATACTATGCTTATGTGGTATCGATTTCTGAAACATATGGCTGGGAGTTTGGCGGCCAAATGGCGGGACATATCATCGGCCATTTCCCGCACGAGCGGCTCGACAAAGAAATCAAGGACAATTACATCCATCCGGAAAATCATACCGATATGTTTGGGCCAGATAAATCGGGTAAACCTAGAGAATGGATCCTGGAGATTCACCTGGTAGATCGGGAAAGAGAGATTGGTGGGTTTTTTGAGCAGTTATTGTAAGATAAAGTCACCCTGAGCTTGTCGAAGGGTGCAGCTCATGCTTCGACGAGCTCAGCATGACAAAAAAGATTAAATCAACTTCAGCAATTCTTCATATAAACGATGCGTAGGTAAACCCACCACATTGGTGTAGGAACCATTGATGCGCTCAATGCCGACTAAGCCAATCCACTCCTGAATGCCGTAAGCGCCGGCTTTATCCATCGGCTGACCGGTAGAGATGTAATAATTGATCTGCTCCGCGGTAAAGTTCTTGAAATACACTTCGGAAGTTTCTACAAAGGAATGTAACTGATGATCTTTCAGTAGGCAAACACCTGTCATCACTTCATGCTTACGACCTGAAAGCTGAGACAAGATCTCAAAAGCATGTGCTTCGTTTTCGGGCTTACCCAAGATCTGTCCTTCCACACAAACCAGGGTATCCGCCGTGATCACAATTTCGTTGCTAATTTCTTCATCAAAAGCTTTGGCTTTTTTCTCGGCGATGTATAAAGCTACTTCTGCCGGACTGAGGCTTTCGGGATAGCTCTCCTCCACTTCTTTTAAAACGATACGAAAATCCAGCCCCAGCAATTTCATCAATTCTTGTCGGCGGGGCGATTTAGAAGCTAAAATGAGTGGAGGAAAATTGACAGACATAACGTTTAGCCTCGGGCTGATGGAGCTTCGTCGAGCCATACACCTTGTACTTTCAATACTTTTTCGATCACATCACGTACACAGCCTGCACCGCCTTTTACGGGCGAAATATATTTAGAAATGGTCTTGATCTCTTCGGCGGCATCGGCCGGACAAACGGGCAAGCCTACTTTTTGCATCACCGGAAAATCCGGAATATCATCGCCCATGTACATTACCTGTTCGGGTTGCAAATCGTGAATGAGCAAAAATTCTTCGAAAGCATCGGTTTTAGTTTCCACCCCGATGTAAATATCCTGAATACCCAAACCTTTTAAACGGCTGACCACACTTTGCGAACGACCGCCGGAAATGATGCCGATCGGGTAACCACGTTTAACGGCCAGCTGCAAAGCGTATCCATCCTTGATACTGAATCGGCGTAACTGCTCTCCGGTTTCAGTCACATGCACCAAACCGTCAGTTAGCACACCATCCACATCGAAAATAAAGGCCCTGATTTGGGAAAGTTGATTGATCATTTGCGGATTTGTCTGTTTAACAATCTTAAAACTATGAAAAATAGTCTAATTGCCGAGTGGACAAATCGGCTAATTACCAAATAGAATTATTGGTTATCCCGCCATTCGTATACCCAAGCCGATTGGATTTGCTCCAGGTGGCCTTCGTTACACTCTTCGCGTTTTCCGGCAAATGAAGGCAAGCTCAGTACCCACTCCATCAAATCGGTGAAGCGAATGCGGTATATTTTGGATTCCCCAAACTCATCCCCAAATTTCTCGTACAAACCCATGGCAATGTCTTCGTAATCATTCCAATAGATGGGTAAAGCGTATTTATCGTCAATCATAATTAATGTCCTAAAAACTGGCTTTGGTCTGGTAAAGTTACTTCAATATCGCCATCAATTGCTACACACTGGCAGCCCAAGCGGGAATTGATACGTGGGTTAACGGCACGATCGATAAAATCTTCTTCCTTGTCTGAAATTTCCTGTAAATGATCCATGCCCTGGTTCACATAAATATGACAGGTACTGCATCCGCAAACCCCACCGCAATTGTGTTGCAGCTCAATGCCATTGTCCATGCACACGTCCAGCACAGATTCGCCCTTAGCTATTTGCAACTCTACAGGGGACTTATCGGCTTCTTCAAAATTGATCTTGATCTTGAAAATATTCATCGCAGCGCAAAATTAAAAAAATTAGGCGTGCAAGGGGAATGCTAACGTAAATTGACTATGCTCTGACTGAGCAAACGGTAGATTTCTTGCAGTTGGGGCTGGTCTTTGAGCGAATCGAGATGCTTTTGAATGGTGAGCTCGTCTTTTCGGATGGCAGGGCCGGTTTGTACCTCACTGGGCAAGTTCAACTGTACCTTGGCTGCC
Organism: Sphingobacteriaceae bacterium; assembly: GCA_947459195.1. Classification (GTDB taxonomy): domain Bacteria; phylum Bacteroidota; class Bacteroidia; order Sphingobacteriales; family Sphingobacteriaceae; genus JAIPAN01. The sequence continues at coordinate 2,635 of CANHCS010000066.1, read as the reverse complement.
GTTTCGGCAATGAGCGGTCTGATCAAATCAAAATCCAATTGTCTGGATGCCAAAAGCGCTTGTGAAATAGCATATAAGTGGTTGCTGAAATTACATGCGAAAACGGCTGCCACATGTAAGATCAATCTTTGAGCGGAGTCTAGCTCCAGCACCTTGGTACTTAACTTAGCTGCTAAATCTTTCAATAAATTTAATGATTCAGGATTATTAGACTCGATGATTAAAGGTACTACACTAAAATCGACTTCCTTTTCATGTGAAAAGGTTTGCAAAGGATATAAAACGCCAATTTTATTGGATGAATGTTCCAATACCGACATGGGTGTAGACCCGGAGGTGTGCACCACCAATCGATCTGTTAATGACAATTGCTTAGACAGTGTCGGCAAAGCATCGTCATTTACCGATAAAATGTAAAGATCGGCATCGAGCCTGAGCTGAGAAACATCACTAATTGATTCGCAATCAAGTTTTGCAGCCAGCTTCGCAGCGTGAGCCTGAGTGGGGCTGTAAACCTGAAGAATAGACGCTCCTGCATTATGCAAAGCCTGGCCCAATTGTGTGGCCACTCGACCGCTGCCCAGCAGGATGATGTTCATTTTTAAGTGATTTTGAGTTCCTTATTTCTCCTAAATATAGACAATAGAAAACCAATGGTCATGATGATGGCGCCCGCCCAAAATAAATTGATGTAAGGGAACATGATCGCTTTCATCACGATCCAATTTTTCTCCGCCTTTGGTTTTTGGTAAATGCTCAACTCCAGTTTATCTTCTTTCGGCAGAATATTAGTGAAGCGCAGTTTCATGCCTAATTCATCGATGGTTTTACCAAAATCGTAGGAGTTATTTCCTTTAATTAAGAAGGCCGGCTCCACTTGGTAAGTTTTATTACCAGCAAGCACCTCCAAATTTAAAGCAACCGAGAGGTCTCCTTTAGACAGCGGAATATTTTGAATCTTGGCTTGACGGTTTACAGATTTCACCCGGATAATGGCATCCCTCACTCGAATAGAATCACCCGGCTTTACTTGATAAAGCACGGGCTTTCCATAGTCTTCCTCATCCGTGTGGCCTTCATGCGGCTCGTGCTCTTCTTCTTCTTTCAAAGGCACACTGCTCACATGGGTATAAATATCTTTCCATAAATAATGGCGGGTATCGGGCGATGCAATGATCTGACGCATCTTAGCATTTTGTTGCGCATTTGGATACAAATCGAACTCTTCGGTAGTTTGACCAGTCTTCTGGTCGATTACTTTATAGTTGACACGATAATAAGTGTTTGGCCCCGATGTGGAATCGCCCAGATAGGTTACCGTATACTGATCCATGGTTACCGGTTCGTTTTCGTAGAGAATGATGTTTTCTCTTGGATTGTTATCCTTAGCAAAGGCATCCCCAAAACCAATTCCGCTAGTATTAATTGAAATGACCTTGTTGGTAGCTGCAGCCACCATCGCACCAATCAACAACAACCCAAATCCAACATGAGCCAGGGCAGAACCAGCCAATTTCCATTTGCCTTTGATCGCTTCATACAAAATATGCATGTTGGCAATTACTGAGAATAGCGCTGCAAAAGTGAGCAGCATGTATCCTACATTGGTATAAATACCAGAGACATACCCTGTAAGTGCAGTGGCGATCACAGAAATGAGTAAGGCACGCAACACCTGACGGTAGAATTGCTTAGGATCTGATTTTTTGTATTTAAGATATTGTGTAAAACCAGAAATAATGGCTGTGATGATGGCGAAATTAATCTGCCACTTGTTGTAATGTGCTACCACTTCGGTTGGTGGCGCAATCTCGGTACCAAAAATCCGATTAAATACTGGTATGGAAGTAGTAGCAAGGATTTGCAAACATGCCAACACTAAAATGACGGCTCCAATAAATAACCAAAATTCTCGTGAGTATGTTTCTTCTTCTTTTTTAGAAAATGGCAATGTTTTCCAACGAGCCCAAATTAAACCGATGGCGATGAGCTTGAAAGCGGCAATGTAGAGGTACAATTGCCAAAACATACCTAAATCTGTAAATGAGTGCACAGAAGCTTCACCTAAAATACCACTGCGGGTAAGGAAGGAAGCATAGAGGACCAACACAAAACTGATGAGCGCCAGAAAAACAGAAGTAAAATAAGCCTGACCACTGTTTTTATAAGCCAGCATTACGTGCACGGCTGCAATCAATGTTAACCAAGGTATTAAAGAGGCATTCTCGACCGGATCCCATGCCCAAAAACCGCCGAAGTTCAAGGCTTCATACGCCCAGAAAGAACCCATGATGATACCCGCTCCCAATACCATGACTGCAAACAGTGACCAAGGCAGGGCCACTTTGATCCAATCTTCGTAACGTTTTTGCCATAAGCCCGCAATAGCAAAGGCAAATGGAATGATCATGGCGGCAAAACCCATGAATAGGGTTGGCGGATGGATAACCATCCAATAATTTTGCAACAAAGGATTTAAACCATTACCATCGGCTATTAAACTCAAATAATCAGGTCTGGAGAAAACCGGTGCATCCATGGCTTCTCTCAGTAAGATAAAAGGAGAGCTACCCACTCTGATACCTAAAATCTCCACGCCTAATAACATGGAAGCTAAAAATACCTGAGAAAGCAT
>CANHCS010000065.1 GCA_947459195.1 Sphingobacteriaceae bacterium | reverse complement strand
GCGAAGTTTTTGATAATTCCGGGGTCGTCAAAATAGGAATTTAGGAAAGAAATATCGGGAATAGCCTGCCAGGTACGCACAATTTCCATCACCTTGTCATGCACCGAGCCGGTGGTAGCCGAAGCGTACTGTGGAAACAAAGGGATCACTTTGATGCTATCCACTTTCGCTTCTTTTAGTTTATCTAAAGCCGATTGGATAGAGGGATTCTGGTAACGCATGGCCAATTCTACATGATACTCTTCTCCCAATTTTTCTTGCAACAATTGAGCCGTACGCACACTATAATACATCAATGGGGAGCCATTCTCCGTCCAGATTGCTTTGTAGGTCTTTGCCGATTTCGGTCCGCGAAAAGGAACAATGATTCCTTTTACCAATAATGCACGTACCGGAGCGGGTACATCCACCACCCGGCCATCCATCAAAAATTCATCTAAATAGCGGCGTACATCCGAAACCTTGGGGCTATCAGGAGTACCTAAGTTGACTAACAGAATTCCTTTTTTCTTCATCATTACAGTTCAAAGATAATACCCAAGGTCGGTAAAACCGTACCTCCCGGATCGTTGATCAATTTGGTTTTATACCGGTTAGCGTTGTTTGGGTCAGTTTGTGGCTGTCCATTGGCATCCCGGTCGAGCACCAGAATCTGCCTTTGCTGGTATTTCAGGTTAGTCACATTCTGTACATCGAAAAAGACATTCAGACTGAAATTTTTAAACGGATATTTTTTATCAATCCTTAAATCCAGCTGGTAGAAATTGGCCAAAAGATTTTGATTGAGTCTATTAAAGTCAGATATACCCTGTGGGAAGGTATCGAAATTGCTTTTGAGTGAGGATGCTTCCAGGTCATAAGGGGTATAAGGGCTACCCCCGCTGAAACGGAAACGGGTACCGATCTCCCAGTTTTTAGGTAAAATCTTGCCACCGGTCATGCTGATGATGTATCGGTTATTCCAAGATGTCTGCACGAAAGTTTGGGTATTGTCTTGAAACTCACTGCGGAAAAGGGTTAGCGAGGCAATGCCATAAAAACCTTTCTTCAAACGTCTTTGGGTCAGGAGCTCCAGTCCGTAACTACGGCCCTGCGTAAAACCGGTCAGCTGGCGGTTGCCGTTTACCCCGAAATCGGCTCCCAGGTTGGCCAGCGGTACATCTACACCCAATTCCCGAACCATCGGGTACCGGTCGTAATATTTATAAAATCCCTCGATGGTAAAACGAGTATCCTCCAGCGTATTGTATTCAAAACCCAATACAGCCTGTTGTGATTGGATATATTGTGCATTCGTATTTAATAGCGGGCCATTCCCCTGTCGGTAGCCCAACAAAGTATAGGTCGGCATTTGATAATAGATACCGGCATTGGCATTGATACTCAACTTTTCGTTGATGTTATAGGTGGCAGAAAGCCTTGGCGAAATGGTCTTTGCCAGGTTGTTCATCTGATCGTTGAAAGTATTGGCATCGGCACGCAAACCAAAAGAGAGGTTAACTTTATCGGCAAAAACAGAGCGGCTGATCTGCGCAAACAATCCATATTTTACCAGATCAATGGCCGAAGTATAGATCTCAGAACCCAATGGCAATATTTGTGTGGTATTGGTATTGTATTCGCCAGTTTCTACGCCCGCTCCAAAATTGATCTTGTAAGGACCTACGAGGCTGTTGTTTTCAAAACGGATTTTGTTTTCAATTTCTTTCGACTGGTAATCGAGCGTTTGGAGTTTAGACTCGTCGTTATTCTGGAATTTCTCTGCCCGGTTATTGAGGTAATTGCGACTAATGACCAGCAAAGAATTACCCTTTGCCCTGAAATTTTTATAAGTAAGGCCAACGGTATAATTATCCTGCTCATTAACCGGAAGGTTATCTACTAAATATTGAGAAGCCTCCGTATCATCGGCAGATGATAAGTTGAGCTTAAAGCGATCTATGGCTCCCAAGCCGATCAAAGTCAACTCATTTTTAGGATTGATCTTGTGTTTGATTTTGAACTGATAATCCTGATAAGCCGGTAAAAAAGGCAAGCCCAACACCTTGAACAGACCTTGTAGATAAGAGTAACGATAAGAGGTCAAAAAAGTAGTTTTATCGCCCAGTGGTCCCTCCAAGGTTGCCGCCAGATCGGTAGCTCCCAAAGTGAGCGTAGGAGAAAACTTATCGCTTCTGCCATCTTTCTGACGGAACTCAAACACCGAGCTCAGCATATTGCCCCGGTTGGCCGGGAATGCACCGGAGTAGAAGTCCACTTCCTTGATAAAATCGACATTGATCATACCCACCGGACCACCAGATGCTCCCTGTGTGGTAAAGTGATTAATGTTAGGGATCTCTACCCCATCTAAATAAAAACGGTTTTCACTTGGCGAACCACCACGGATGATGATATCATTACGGAAACTAACGGGTGCGGCAACACCCGGCAAAGACTGGATAGCTCTGGAAATATCTCGGTTTCCACCGGGTACCCGCTTGATCTCTGTTGCTCCTACGGTGCGCAAAGAAACCGGGCTTTCTACCGGTTTAATGAATAAAGGTGCATTGATCTTGACCTCTCCCAGTGCAGAGGCCTCCATTTCCAAACTCACGTCTACCACTGCCGGGCGGGCATTGCCCACCTGCACATCAAACTGGGTCTTCTTTTTATAGCCCACATAGCTAAACTGGATATTGTACAAACCGGGTTTAATGTTTTTGAAACGATAAACACCCGCAGTATCGGTTTTGGTAGCCAATGTGGTCCCGATAATGTTCACCGATACACCTGGAAGGGTTTCATTGGTCAATACATCACGAACGGTACCGGTAATGATACCTGCATTAAGCTCGTTGCGTTGTGCCCAACTCGAAAAGCTGGTGAACAACAATAAAAGAAGAATAAAGATAGGTCTCATAGGGTGATAATAATCAAATGGCAAAGCTACAAGCTTACAACCAGTGTTGTAACATTAATTCCATTTATGACAAACCCATTATGTAAAGGAAACAGCCCAATGCATTATTTAAGCTGCCACAACTTCCACCAAGGTGTACCCGGCGAATCGTGGTGTTCAAAATGATAGCCGAAAAAATAACAGGTAAAAAATGCCAAGAAGTGATTTTTAGGCTGAGAACGAGATTGGTGTTGATTCTGGTGTTCCCCATGGTGTGGCAACCAGGTGCCAAAATAAAATAGCTGCAAAGTGCTTAATAAAGATGGTAAGACCCAAAATATAATGAGATTGGGTTCTGCAATCCAAAATTTCAGGATATTAAAAATAGTGGCCATAATTACTACCTGCCACCAGGTAATATAGGTTTTGATGAAGTTGAAATACCAGGCAAAAAAATTGCCATCATGATAATCAGGATCGGCTGCCGAATGTACGTGGCGGTGGTGCTCATGGTGCTTGGTGTACAGCTTTCCGAAAGGGAATAAGGCATACAGCATGGTACAAAGCCCACCGATGAAATTATTCATTGTCTTATTTGCCGTTACGGTGCCGTGCATAGCATCGTGGGCAGTAATGAACAGACCGGTGTACAAATGCATCTGCAGCAAGATAGCCAGGTAAACCAGGGGGTTGCTCCAGGAGAAATTCCAGTTTAAAAAATTGACTAAACAGTACGCCCAAATACCGATAATGCCCAGCGCTATGAATAAACCTGTATATGAATTTGATCTCTTCATTAATTATTCATCAACACCTGGTGTGCAAGTTGCTTTTTTCTTGATATTAACGGGCTGCGGAATTTTCACATAATACCCTGTGCCATCGTATTCGCGGCGGCGTGGGTGTTCCATGCAAATATCAGAACAACAGCCCAGCATTTTTTCGCCACAGTCATCGCATTGTGTAAAGTGCTCATTACACTCCGGATTGGCACAATTGATCATTTTAGGGGTGGTTTTACCACAGTTGTAACAGGTAGAGATCACTACCGGGTTTACACTGTTTACTTCTACCGCTACCCGGTTATCAAACACATAACATTTGCCTTCAAAATCTTTACCGCCCGCTTCTTTACCATATTTAATAATGCCACCATGCAGCTGGTAAACATCTTTAAAGCCTTCTTTTAACAGCAGCGCTGATGCTTTTTCACATTTGATGCCGCCGGTGCAGTAGGTCAGGATTTTTTTATCCTTGTATTGCGCCAGTTCATTGATTTTTTGAGGGAAATCCCTAAAATTTTCGATGTCTAAAGTAACCGCATTTTTAAATCGACCTAAATTATGTTCATAATCTGAACGCACATCTAAAATGACCACATCATCCCGGTCTTTCATTTCTAAAAATTCGGCTGGCTCCAGGTGTTTGCCGGTTTCTCTGTTGGGGTCGATGACATTCGGGTCGCGTAAGCCGGAATACACAATTTCAGATTTGTAACGGCAATGCATCTTAATGAAAGATGGTTCCTCCACCTCATCAATTTTGAAATCGGTTTTGGCAAAACGCGGATCGGCATGTATGGCATCCATGTAAGCCTTACAAGCTTCCGCCGTACCCGAAACGGTACCATTTAAGCCTTCATCGGCCACAATGATTCGGCCAACAAGATGTAATGATTTACAGAATTTTAAATGATCGGCCGCAAATTGTTCGGCATTTTCAATGGGGCTGTAGCAATAGTACAGCAAGGTTTGGAATGGTTTCATATATCATTGATGCTGCTGCAAACAGCGTTTAATGAGCAACAAAGATACCATATTTATCAAAAGGATGTGTCAATAATTGGCCGGAACTGCTTTGGTGTGGTCTTTAGGGTCGTAAATAACGGTCATGAAATCGCCCACCTGCGGGATGTTCACCCTTGACACGGTCAATTCAAAGCTAGCCGTTTGATCTGAAACAGCCACCGTGATCTTCACCTTTGGATTTTTATTGATAGTAATGCCGGTATCTTCTACCTTCTTGATCTGTGCCAGCATGAGTACCCCCTCCTCCTTCAGTCGATGAGACAATTGTGTTTGTCGGAAAGAACTCCACCAGAATGGGAGATAAAAAATCAAAAGGATGGAAATTAAAAAGGCGAAAAAGAGTGGAATAAAATAAGGTTTCTGGGCAATGTTAGATAAAAAACTGGTGATCTTTTGCTGTTGCTGCGGATCTGAAAGCATACTGGTCAGCAAAAAAATAAACACGACCCATGAAATCCAAAAAAACAGTTTAAACCAACTCACCTTCATCAATGCTTTTTAACTGAAAACGCATTGGGGCCATCGTGTAGTATGTTTCAGGGTTTAATTCAGGTTGACCGCCATTCTGAAACCCTGTTGTAGTTGTTGACCGTTTTGGTAAGCGGCACCGTAGTACAGCTTAAAATTTAGGTATTGAAGGCCCAGATAAAATTCGCGGTAGTGTTTAAATTGAGGCGTATTCAAGTAATTGACTCCGACCAATTCCTGTAGTTTCAATTTACGAATGAGCGGAATTTTATTGAAGATAAAGCCTGAAAAATTATGCGAAAGGTGCGCTTCGGTATATTGGTCTGATGTACTGTTTCTGTAGAAATCGAGGAATAGGAAACTATTCATATTCGATTGAAAAAAGACGTTTTGGTTTCCGATAAAATGACGATAATCGGGAAAATAGAGTAGATTATTTCGGAAGAACTTACCTGCGGACAAGCTAAAAGTGGTTTTTCCATAAAAACCCATAGGGATATCTGATTTAGATAAATCGACACTCAACCGATCGTAATCTACATCCGACCCGAATACACCACTAATGGCCCTGATATATTGCAAACCAAGTGTAGGATACTTAGAAGGCGTGAAATATTTTCCTGAAGGATAAGTTACATAACGGTTGCTGAAATTATAACTGGCCCTGAATCCGAGTTTGAATGATTGGTTTTGAGGAAAAAGCGGCTGCTCCACATCGGGTGAGAAAGGATTGTTCGAGCTGAACTCCAGGTCTTTTACATCACGGAAACGATAATTACTGGTGTTTTCCAAATGATTCCTATTGGCATATTCGAAGTTGAAACTAAGCCTCACATTGCCTAAAACACGGCGGCTCACAGCAGCAGAAACAAAAGACTTCTGATAGAGCTTCTGCAAATTTCGTTCGTAGAAAAGCGAACTAATGGTATTGAAAAGTGTTGGCACTGTCCCCTGATTATTCAAGTCGATTACATCAGAACCTAATTTCAAGGATAAATTATACTCTTCGCCAATTGGGAAATCGGCAGACATGCGGCCAGTAAACAATCGATTGGAAAAGCCATAACGCAAATTGCCTGAAACGTTTACAAACTTGTTCAATACACTATCGATACGGTGGGTATAAGAGGCGCCGTAATCTATCCCAAACCCCTCTACGGTATTGTAGTAAGCAGAGCCAAGCAAAGAATTAACCCGGTAAGTTTTACGCTCGTACCGGTTCCTGAAATTATATCCACTCCCAATCAGGAACTTATTTAACTTCACTTGGTTGTTGATCCGGTCGAGTGAATCGAGATATGGCTTGGATTCTCGTTTGGCGGCCAAGCTCTCCTTCTTTTCGTAATCGGCTTTTTCTTCTAAGGTTAGCGGAATTGGTCGAGCCTCCTGCCAATACAAACTGTCTTTTTTATTGACCCCGCGGGAAATTTTAAGTGCTTCTTTAAAATTGATCTTAGCCAATTGAGGCTCCAGGTTATAATTTTCGAACACAGCCAAGAAGTAACCTCCAAAACGGAAGCCGAAGAAAGCACCATTGAACTCCATCTTTACCGATGAGGGCATCCAAATGCCTTGATCAACCGGAAAAAACTCTTGCTTAATTTTTAATGTATCCACAAAATTCAAGTTGGAGGCCTTGGTAATGGCTAAATCGGCACTGTGGATACGCCAGGAATCTTCAATGATATAAATACTGCCACTAAAAACCGGATCAGTAGATCGTTTGGGTAGTACTTGTATTTTATTGATCATCCGGCCATTTTCAACCAGGTTTCCTAAAAACTTGTACTGATAATAAAGAAAGGCATCTTCTGCAATGGGCGAAACAAAAGGTCGCAAGCTCAAGCCATCCCATTTTTGATAATTCTCATAAAAATTAATTTTCAAATCGGTTGCTCGATTGAAACTAAAAGCCCGATTACTTCCCGAAAACTTGGAAGAGATCATTTCTTCTCGGTACAGGTCAGGTTTTTGAAAACTCAATTTAGATTCTGATTCGGAGAGATAGATAATACCCCGGCGATTAGAATCGAGTCCCAATTGTTTGCCCACTTCATCCATATTGACCCCCATGAACTTTTTGGGCGCATCGGTCAGCTTCTGCATTCCTTTAATGTACACATCGGCTTCGTAGGCACGCACTTCATTTAAATGCTTTTTGCGCTGCTTAATTGCACTTCGAATAATGGCATAAGCCGGATCTTCGTCATCAGCACGCACCACCACATCTTTCAATTGATAAGCTGCTTCTTTCAACACAAAATTGAGCTGTTCATCCTGCCTTATTTCAATGGGTTGGATCACCTGCTGATAACCCACCGCACTGATGACCAATTCATATTTACCGGCATTAAGCCCTAAGCGATAAACTCCCTCTTGATTGGCCGAAGTGCCTTTGGTGGTATTTTTGAGATAGATGCTCGCAAACGATACCGCTCTACCCTTCTCATCACTAATCTTACCGGTTAAATTGATCAATTGAGCAAAACTGCGCTCATTAGAAAAGATCAAGGCTAAAATAATTACTAAATACCTCATAAACATCTGTTATTGCTAAGATGCCCTTTTATGTGAAAGGTTACAAACCAATTGCACAATGATGAGCCTTTAATTAGCTT
>CANHCS010000064.1 GCA_947459195.1 Sphingobacteriaceae bacterium | reverse complement strand
CAAGTTTACGAGGAATGTTTGAAGCGCAAGGCTAGCAGCACCCTGAAGGAAGAAAACCTGGTGAAAGCCATTTATGCGCCTTTCAGCGATGAGGAGATTTCAGACCGTATTGCGAAAATTGTGATCCCAGAAGGTATCCAAGCTGAAGTCCAGCTGATCTATCAAACTTTGGATAACCTACATGCAGCCTGTCCTAATCATTTGGGCGACTGGTATTTCTCGGGAGATTATCCGACGCCGGGCGGAAACAAGGTAGTGAACCAGGCATTTATGAACTGGGTGGAGGGTAAAAATCAGCGAGCTTATTAAACTAGCGAATGCGTACACACCAGTGTATAGATCAGGTGTAAAGCAAAAATGATGATGAGTCCGCCAGCTATGCGGTTCAACTTGATCAGTGTTTTTTCAGTAATCTTTTTCCGCAATTTATTAGCAAAATAGGCTTTTAGCGTATCCAAGCTAAACTGGGTGATGAGGATAGAAGCAAAGAAGGGTAAGATGACCTTCGGGTTAAATCCACCTGTAACAGAAATTACTCCGCTGGTTACGCTAATCCAGTAAAGCAACAGCGATGGATTGAAAACACACATCGCAAATCCTTTTAAAAAATACCCCAATTTCTTTGTTCTGGAGCTACTGGGTTCGTAATTGATACTTACTTTTTTGAAAAGATAATAGATGCCGATGCCAAATAAAATGGCAGCTCCGGCATATCCAATATAATTTAAATAGGGCCCATTGGGTGTGAGGTAGCTGGAGCCATACAGACTCAATGCTACATAGCCGGCATCAGCAATAACCACCCCGGCCGCAAGCATCATTCCGGCATAAAATCCTTTTTCGATGCTGGTTTTTAGCAGGGCAAAAAATACCGGTCCTGTGAGAAAAGACAGCACGATACCCATGCCAATACCCGAAATAATTATTTCCATCAACTACTTTCCTTAACTGCTAATATCTGATTTTATTACCAAAGATCTTGCTATTTGCTCACAATGGTAAATGGTATTGTCGAATTTACAAAAAAAGGCTATGTTAGGGTTTTGGAACTTTACAAGCTAATCTCCTAAACCTTAACCAATTTAAACCACACCATGCAACAAAATTCTGCAACCAAATGGGGGCAATTCATCCCTTTGGTTACTGTATTCTTTTTTTGGGGCTTTGTAGCTGCCAGTAATGATATTTTAATTCCAGTATTTAAAAAAGCATTTGACTTGACCCAAAGCCAGAGTCAATGGGTTTCTCTGGCTTTCTACATCGCTTATACTGTTGGCTCTTTAATTTACATGGGCATTTCCATGGTCATTAAAAAAGACCTGATTAATAAGATTGGTTATAAAAATGGCCTTGCCCTCGGCTTATTCATATCAGCCATCGGAACCTTGTTGTTCTATCCGGCCGCCAATTTGGGTTCGTTTTCGCTGATGTTATCGGGTTTATTCATTGTGGCTTTAGGGTTTTCCTTACAGCAAACAGTGGCCAACCCGCTGGCTATTGCCTTGGGGCCTATTACTACCGGTTCGCAACGTTTAACGCTGGCCGGAGGTATTAACAATTTTGGGACAACAATTGGACCGTTAATCGTGAGTTTTGCCATTTTCGGAGCAAGTACCGGCACGGATGCCAATATCAGTATCGAGAGTGTCAAAATTCCTTACCTGATCTTGGGTGCTGCTTTCCTGCTTGTGGCATTGTTATTAAAGCTATCTGCATTGCCTGACAGACCAGCGCTGGTGGAAGCAGAACATATGGAAGGCCATACCGGATCGGCCCTTCAGTATCCTCAATTGGTATTAGGGATGATCGCCATCTTTGTGTATGTGGGTGTAGAAGTTTCTACTGCCAGTAACCTGCCTGCATACATGGAAAAAGATTTGGGCTATTCTATTCAGGATATTGCACCGTATATTTCTTTGTATTGGGCAAGTTTGATGATAGGTCGTTGGACTGGTGCGGTTGAAGCCTTTACGGAGAATATCAGCTTGCAGAAAGTTTTACGTTTTGTTGCACCATACCTGGCTTTTGGTGTATTTCTCCTGGTCAATGCGATAGCAAAACACGACTTAGCACCTTTTTACGTATACGGCCTGGTGATATTGGTTTTGATTGCTGCAGATATCATGAGTAAGGGTAATCCTGCACGAATGTTATTGATCTTCTCATTGACAGGTATTTTGGCTTTGTTAATTGGGATGTTTACCAGTGGTATGGTGAGTGTATATGCCATTACAAGTGTCGGATTGTTTTGCAGTACCCTATGGCCTTGTATCTTTACTTTGGCGGTAAGTGGTTTAGGTAAAAATACCAGTCAGGGCAGCAGTTTCCTGATCATGATGATTATGGGCGGTGGAATAGTGAGCTGGCTGCAAGGGTACTTGTCCGAATATACCGGACTCCAGTTCAGTTATATTGTTGGTGTGGCTTGTTTTGCTTACCTGGCATTTTATGCTTGGAAAGTAAGTGGTATTTTAAAAGCCCAGGGTATCACTTTTGATAAGCAGACCGCTTCAGGACATTAAATTTATCTTATTTTGAGCAGACCGAGTTTCGAATCTATTTTCATGAATTTGGCCAGTGATCTGGCCCTTCGTTCTCATTGTGTAAAAGCCCAGGTTGGAGCTGTACTAACCAAAGATACCCGTATCATTTCCATCGGCTACAATGGTCCGCCTGCAGGTACCCACAATTGCGATGAAGAATGGCCCGAAACAGGCTGTCCACGTGATTCTAAGAATTCTTGTTCACTGGCATTACATGCTGAGGAAAATGCAATCCTTTACGCTACCAAGAATGGCTCGAGCTTAGATGGGGCTACGCTTTATCTTACCCTTTCGCCATGTATTTCTTGTGCCCGATTAATCTTTTCATCAGGTATCAAAAAAGTTTATTTTAAAAACTCGTATGCTGAATACAAGGGCTTACCGAGTGATGAGGGGGTAGATTTCCTGAAAAAGTTTGGGGTAGAGGTCGTAAAGTTTTAAAAGCGCTGTTTTGCACTTACTTTTTCTCCAGAAAAAGTTCGGCAATCATGCACCTGGCACTGCCTCCACCAATCGTTTCGATGGTAGGAATGTTTAAGGGGAGCAGTTCGGCATATTTGTTCAATTCTTCTATCTGCCAATCATATAAAGTACCATATGCAGTTGCAGATAATACTAAAATGTTTTGTCCCTGCTGATTTTTTAAACACAACATGTTTCCGGCAAAATTTCGCATCTGCTCCATAGTAATTTCAATAATTTGATGTCCGGTTTGAATTAAAGATTCGGAAACCCAAGCTCTTTGCCGCTCTTCGCGGATGCTTTCCAAACAAACTACTGCAAATCTAGGGCCGATGCACATCATCACATTGGTATGGTATATTTCTCGTTCTTGTTCATCATGAGCATAGAAATACACAGCCTCATATTTCAATTGTTCACACAAGTCCAATAATAAGCTCTTATCCGTTCGTGGCGATAGGCAGGCATAGGCGATTCGATGAACATGGTCGAAAACTATACTACCTGTTCCTTCTAAAAATCGGCTTTGGTTTTCATCATCCGTCAAGTCGATTATCCTGTTGATGTTAAATGTTTGTTCTATGGATTCAAGGATATTCATTCTTCTTTCAAGACGCCTATTGGGCGCTTCCATAGGATAGAGGATTACAGTGCCATCATGATGAAAACTGATCCAGTTATTCGGGAAGACGGCATCTGGTTTTACTGGGTCGGGAGTATCGTCAAAAATAAAAACTTCAACCCCTTTAGCGCTCAAGGTAGCTGCAAAAGCCTCAAACTCCAAAACAGCTTTTTCTTGAATGATTTCTACCTTTTCATTCAGTTGATGCTGGAATGCGTTGGATTTTTCGGTTTCTATATTGAAACCAAAATGTGCGGGTTTAACTAAGAGTACTCGGCTTGTGCTTTGCATATTTTTCCTTAGCATGCATTAAAATACTCAATTTTATGCACAACTAGCCTTATTCTTTCCAGCCCCAGGGTTTTTGTTCGGTATTTATTTCCTTTTTTAAGTCGAATCTGATGGTAAATACCCTGTCGGTATTTACTCTACGGAGGTTATAGTTAAAATATTCTCCCGGCACCAAATCTACCCACCAAACATTGCCAATGGCCGCCGGAAGCATATCGGCGGTTTCCTGATCGGCAGGAAATATTTGTCTTGTAGCGGATCCATGGTTAGTGGTATGCCCTCCATAAAAGGTAATAGAATCAGGTTTTCCATCCTAGTGCCGATGATCATGCTTCAGGCTTAATCCTTTCTTATGTTAGGTGAATATCCAGGTGCGTGAACGATCTGCTCCAACAAAAAATGGGATGTAAATCTGCTCTTTGCTGCATTTGAGTACACGCATTATTAAAGTTTTATTCGCAAAAGTGGTATCATTCTCAGGTCCGGCGATCATTTTCCCCTCATAAGCTTTACCACAGAGTTTTTGCAGTTCAGTCCAAAAATTATCTTGTTTCCGGTCCGGAATATGTTTTGTTTGTGCGAATGCACTAATGCTACAAAGGCAGAGTATCATTAATAGTTTAAATCTCATGCAGATTAGGTCTGATTTAACCTAAGCTAATTCATTTTGCTGAATTGTTATCTATATTTAATTCGAATAAAATTTCCATGATGCTGAAATTCATCCATCACCATAAAAAGTTACTGACCTTATTGCTGGGAATCTTTGTTTGTTTGTTTTTAACTTTTGTCAACCCACTTTCATTAGCTGATGATTCTCGACTTACTTTAGGCATTGCATCAATGATGATCGTTTGGTGGGTGACAGAGGCTTTGCCTTTAGCGGTAGTAGCCCTGGTCCCGATTGTATTATTTCCAGTTTTTGGACTGATGAAGTTGCAAGAGGTGACCAAGTTTTATGCTGACAGCATCATCTTCCTGTTCATGGGTGGATTTTTTATTGCCATTGCCATCGAAAAATGGAATCTACATAAGCGGATAGCCCTGGGAATCATCAATTTTACCGGAACGAATGGCAACCGAATTATTCTGGGTTTTATTTTGGCAACCGGATTTTTGAGCATGTGGCTTAGCAATACCGCTACCACCATGATGATGTTCCCCATTGCCATGTCGGTCATCAGCGTGATTGCTAATCACAATCCAGATGGTAAGGGTCTGCGAAATTTTTCATTAGTCTTGATGCTTTCCATTGCCTATGCCTCTAATTTTGCACTAGGAACAATTATAGGCACCCCTCCCAATGTGGCTTATGCCAATTACATCAGCAATAAATTCAATTATACCATTGGTTTTTTGGACTGGATGCTAGTTTTTACCCCGCTCACTATTCTCCTCTTATTGATGTTGTATTGGGTAATGGTGAAATGGATGTACCCGAACCGGATAAATGACAGTACTGCGGGTAAAGCCTACATCGAATCAGAATTGAAGCAACTTGGTAAATTGACTGAGCCAGAGAAACGAGTTTTATTGGTATTTCTGTTTACCGTACTCCTTTGGATCACCAAAGATCTGATCAATTATTATCAGCGGTTCTTAGTATTGGATGATACTATTATTGCCATGGCCGGTGCCATCAGTTTGTTTATGATTCCGGCTGGTAATTCGAAAAATCGGCAGGAAAGCTTATTAGTTTGGGAAGATACACACAAGATGGCTTGGGGTATTTTACTATTGTTTGGCGGTGGTTTGGCGCTCGCTAAATCATTGGAAGATGCACAGTTAATGGATCAGCTGGGAGCCTACCTGGCTACTTATTCGACTAATCATATTTTTATCATGATTCTGGTCGTGACCACAGCCTCGGTGTTTTTAAGTGAAGTGATGAGCAACGTGGCCCAGGTCATTGTGATGGCACCGGTTATTTCTTCATTGGCTATTTCTTTAGGCCTCGATCCATTATTGTTGGGCATCCCAATGACATTAGGTGCCAGTTGTGCCAGCATGCTGCCCATGGGTACGCCGCCTAATGCCATCGTGTTTGCCAGTGGTCACATCCGGATAAAAGATATGATGAAAGCTGGTTTTGTGCTCAATATTATTTGTATCATCCTGATCACTCTATTTTGCTGGTTAGTTCAGCCAATGATCATGAACCTGATTTAGTTTACTTGTGGCTTGCTTTATTCTGTAGCGGAGTACACATTTTCAACTTTAAGGTATATAAATGAGCGCTGGGAAAACCTGTATTTAAACTAGGTTTAATCAAATAATTCATTTGTAAAAAGGCGCTGCTCTAAGATCACCTTATCTTCTAATCCTTTGTTTACAAGCCACTCTAAAAAATTTGAGACTCTTTCTTTCCTCATGATTCCGCAATTGAGTTCGGTGCCAAAGTGCGGTGTTGTAAAGGAGATAGATTTCTCTAAGTCTATATTTTCTAAATCGTAATCAGTTAAGTAACGTTTTAGGATTCTTGTAGATTCTTGAAGGTTATCTTGCGCAAACAGGAAGCCTTTTTTTGTACTTTTTACAAAGTTTGAATAAAGCGCTTTATGCTTTATTAAATTTTCTTTTTTGGTCAATACGATGGGTGAGTAACCATAAGGGATATTGAAATCGTCGAGTGTAAATTTGTTTAGTTCAATATTTTTACCGCTTGCTTCAATTCCTTCCCAGTTGTCAAATATCCAGGTAGCATCAGCTTGCCCATTTAACAAAGTATTCCAAATGCCAAGTTTGTCGGGATATACAATATTTAGGTCACCTTCACCGCCATCATTTTTGATCATTTCTTTCACAATATGGTCTTCATAACGTGCTTTATATGAAGCATAAGTCTTTGCGTCGAGTAAGCTTGGTGAAGTAATATTTGATGATTTTAGCGAAGCAATGCAACTCAAATCTTTTTGAAGAATGGCATAAATTGCTATGGCATCCACTTGATTTGCTTTATTATTCAAACTGATAGCCGTCTCAAAGGGGGCAATTGCAAAGTCAGCCATATCCAGTTCTAACTTTTTCCCCGGAGTCATAGCGTAATTATCATCTTTAGGATTCAGGATTTCAAGATCAATTCCTTCCTGATGGTAGAATCTCAAATCTTTTGCGATTAAAAATCCTATGTGATTAACATTGGGAGTCCAGTCTAAAGCTAATTTTAGTTTGATCATTTTTACAGTTGTTTTATTATCAATTTGGTATGAAGTTCTTGAGTTTGTGTTAGTCGCATTCTATTATCCATTTCCTTTTGTTAAGGCTTGACCTCTGCTGGTTTCGTCGAAAATCCCATTGGCATAAACCAGGTTACCATTCACGAAAGTATGCGTAACTTTTGTTTGAAATGTCGTGCCTTCTACTGGCGACCAGCCACATTTGTACAAGATATTTTCTTTGTTAACCGTCCAGCTTGCGTTTAGGTCTACAAGGCATAGATCTGCACAATAACCCTCGCGAATAAAGCCTCTTTTCTCAATGTCATACAGCGTGGCCGGATTGTGACACATTTTTTCAGCAATTTTTTCCAAAGAAATGAGTCCTTGTTTGTAGAACTCCAGCATAATGTTCAAGGAATGTTGCACCATAGGAGCGCCAGACATGGACTGGAAATAAGGCTTTTGTTTTTCCTCTAAGGTGTGTGGTGCATGGTCTGTGGTCACCAAATCTATTCTATCCTCTATTAAAGCTTTTAAAAGACCTTTTTTATCTTTTTCAGTTTTAATGGCCGGGTTCCACTTGATCAAAGTGCCCAAGCGCTCATAATCCTGATCGGTAAACCATAAATGATGAACAGATACTTCTGTAGTGATGTTTTTTTGTGTCAGCGGGATATCGTTTCGGAATAAATGTGTTTCTGCTTCGGTTGTTAAGTGTAAGATATGAAGTCGTGCTTGGTGCTTATTGGCTATTTCAATCGCTCTTTTGGTGGCTTCAAAGCAGGCTTTTTCGCTTCTGATAAGCGGATGACATTCCACAGGTACATTTTCACCGTATTTTTCCCGGTAGATCTGCTCGTTTTCT
>CANHCS010000063.1 GCA_947459195.1 Sphingobacteriaceae bacterium | reverse complement strand
TATAATTTACGACCCTTGGTGTTGCCCTCTTTGCCATCCAACATCAATGCCTCTCCCTGGCGACTCTCATCGTGGTCTTTCAATGTTATTCCCGTCTTCAATAGTTCTTCCATATCTATGCAAAAATAAAGATTATTTTAGAAATAATGACAGAATGTCAGTATTTCATTTTTAATAATATTGGTAAAAAAAAGCCCGGCTTCTGGCCAGGCTTTGTATATTTCTTAAATCAAATGATTCCAGCCAAAAGGATCGGGAACAAGTCCATAGCGGATTTCCTTGAGTGCCTGTAAAGCTTTGTTCGAAAACGCTCTACTGGAAGGTTCAGGTAAGGTATACTTTTTACCTTCATAAGTAATTTCAGCAATGTGAGCAATGGTTGCGGCGGTACCAGCTCCAAAAGCATCTTGTAAAGTGCCATTTTGAGCAGCTTCAATTACTTCAGTTACGGTTACCCTGCGCTCTTCTACCGGCATTCCCCATGAACGGGCTAAATCCAAAATACTGTGACGGGTTACACCATCTAAAATACTGTCGCGGGTTGAAGGAGTAATTAAAGTATCATTGATCACGAACATCACATTGGTGGTTCCTGACTCTTCAATGTAAGCATGTTCTTTGGCATCGGTCCAGATCAATTGATCGAAGCCTTCTTGCTGAGCCAGTTTAGTTGGCAATAAGGAGCTGGCATAGTTACCCGCAGTTTTTGCGTAGCCAACGCCACCCTCCACAGCACGGGTGTAATGAGTTTCAATTTTTACTTTTAAAGGCTTTGCATAATAAACTCCCACAGGACCGATCAGGATCACAAATTTGTAATTGGAAGATGCATGAACCCCTAAAATAGGATCGGTTGCAAACATCACCGGACGAATGTAGAGGGAATAACCTTCTTGTGAAGGGACCCAATCGCGATCCATCTCCAGCAATTGCTGCATGCCCTGCATAAAAATCTCTTCAGGAATGATTGGCATGGCCATGCGCTGGGCAGAAATATTGAACCTCTCCAGGTTTTTGTAGGGTCTGAAAATACTGATCCGTCCGTCGGCTTGTTTATAGGCTTTGATGCCTTCAAAAATGGCTTGACCATAATGTAAAGCTGATGCTGCCGGACTGATTTCGATGTTTCCGTAAGGAAGAATTTGGAAATTTTTCCATTCACCGTCTTCAAAATCGGCGGTAAACATGTGGTCCGAGAAAACACGTCCGAAAGGGAGGTTTTCAAAATCGGTACTTTCCAAGCGGGATTGTGGGGTGCGGCTTACTTTAATGTCCAAGATATCTATCACGTTTTTCATAGAATGAATACCCTGCAAAAGTAGAGAAAATTACACGTTGCTGCGAATGATTTTTTCGTTACAATGGTGTACGTAGTACACTTAAAACCCAATTTTTGCCCCAATTCTCTAATTCTTCAGATGTCCAAAGCTCTGGAAAGAAAATGCGCTTTTGAAAGCGTGGAGGCAGGTATTTTTGCCAGTTGGTTCCTCCGGTTGCTTTGATTTCTTCCGGTTCGCGGTTGAGGTATCGTACAGCTGATTTGTAATGTGAAAGTGGCCAGTTCACATTAACGTTTACATCCAGCTGACGAAGCTCATTTTCCAGAGCTGTGGTATCATCTCCTTCGGACTTTAGCTGATGGAAAAGGTGGCGGAAATTTTTGTCCTGACAGAAATGGGCCAGCTCCAAAAATGTTTTAGAATATTTTTGCTCGAATTGTTTGAGCGTGAGTGTTTTTTTACCGGTCGATAATTCGGTGGCACCATGTTTCCAATAGATATTCTCGAACTGTGTTTTTAGATCGGCCTTTGCCAAATCGTCTCGTTTTTCTTTGTCTACTAAGCGGATGAAATCAGTTGCATAAATTTCAATCATGCGGTATTGCCCAGATTGAAATCCACTGGCGGGCAATAAAGACATCCTGAATTTCAGAAATTGTTCCTTTTCCATTCCCTGTACCATGATTTCGAATGAATTGGTGAGGGCTTCAAAATAACTGTTAATGCGTTTAACTCGTTGACTAATAAAATCAACAGTCAAGCTCGGATGTTCGGCAATTTGTTTGCATTCGTGTAGTGAGAGTTTGAAATATAGCTCCGTAATCTGGTGGTAAATAATAAAAATTTCTTCATCGGGGAAGGAAGTTTTAGGATTTTGCAGACTTAAGAGGGTATCCAAATGGATGTAATCCCAATAGGTTAAAAAATCAGCATACAATAAACCATCCAGGTAAGAAACCATGTCTTGTCCCATGGCTGCATATTTCTCCTGTAGTTTTTCAATTCTTTCCTTTATTTCCGCATTTATTTCCATAGAGTTTGTATTTAAAATAAACGTACCAGCCAGCTCCCCAAATATAAACCGGCTACGCTGAGCACAAAATTTGCAACGATATTTCCAATTGCTAGTGCAGATTGACTTTGTTTGAATAATTCAACAGTCTCTGCCGTGAAACTGGAGTAAGTGCTAAAGCCTCCACAGAACCCAGTAATGATCAAGAGTTTGAGCGGATCGTTTAGGTTGATTTTTTCAACGCTCAAGCCCAACAATGCCCCAAAAATCAGGCAGCTCAAAAAATTGGCCGTTAGTGTGCCCAAGGGGAAAAGGCTGATACCTGCGGGATAGATTTTACCCACCAAAAACCTGGATACACTACCCAATCCGCCGCCTGCAAAAACAAGTAATAACTGTTTCATTAATTCAAATTAATACAATATCCTGAATTTAATGGTATGCTGAATTTGTTTCAACTCTTTTAAAACCTCTTTGTCGTATTGAGCACTCACATCGGTAATTACGTAACCAATTTTCGGCTTGGTCATTAAGAATTGACCTAAGATATTGATCTGGTGCTGGGCAAAAACCTGATTGATTTGCGCCATGATGCCCGGCACATTTTTATGGATGTGAATCAAGCGGTGTGCATTCGCGATCTTGGGTAATTGTAAATTCGGGAAATTGCTGCTCAAATAGGTATCGCCTTTGTTGATAAAATCGGCCATCCTTTTAGGGATGAAGTTGGAGTTTCTGGGATTATTTTTCACATCGTCAAACAAAACAATACCCATCTCGGTGCAAATCTCCTCCGAAATCTTGGCCTTACTGCTTCCTAAAACCCCCAAGGTTTTTAATTTAACCGCCCGCTTTAATTGCTCATTAGGTATTTTCTCGCCCTTGGCCAGCAGCAACATTCCCACATCGGCCACATATTTTTCTTCAAAACTGCTTTTATGCCGGATGGAGAATCCATCTTTTTTGAGGATTTCCAAACTTTCTTTAGGTACTTCGCCGATTGCTAAGCAAAGAATGCGGTTTTTGGGATATGAAATTGCTCTCGGAAGCTGGTTCACATACAAAAACTCGTCAAAACTTGGAGTAACGTGATCTGCTTTTGCTGAAACGGATTTTCGCTCAATATTTTCGGTAAAAGCATAAAATTTTTTGATATGCCCCGATTCTTTCAATTGAAAATCGGAGTGACCGTCGCCAATGCCATACAACTCGCCTTTGAGGTCCAGTTGCTCCAATAACTTCACTTTTCCGCCCTCGGTGGCCAGGGGATTTTTTTCATCAAATCCGATGATTTTCCCCTCTTTGTCAAAATGGAAGGTATTGGCATAAATATTTTCCTTTGGGATGTGATAAGGCAGTACCACCGGCGTGATAAACTCCTTAAATCCGCCCGAAACGATGAGTACTTCTGAGGCATGTTTTTTAAAAAACAGCTTGTTTCGTGAGAAAGAGGCAGAAACTTTTTTCTTCAACCGGCTCACCAAGGGGTCCAGCTGTTCGCGGTGCGCATCCAGGAGTCTCACTCTTTCATGTAAACTTTCGCTGAATGAAAGTCGGCCTTCCATTGCTGCATTGGTCAACTCTTCAATTTGCGCTAATCTTTTTTCTCTTTCCGGATGGTGTTGAAGAGAAATGCGAGCCAATTCATCCAGCGCTTCCACCTGTGTGAAAGTGCTGTCGAAATCGATGATGTAGAAACGTGATTTCATTTCAAACTTTGGCAAATTT
Organism: Sphingobacteriaceae bacterium; assembly: GCA_947459195.1. Taxonomy (GTDB): domain Bacteria; phylum Bacteroidota; class Bacteroidia; order Sphingobacteriales; family Sphingobacteriaceae; genus JAIPAN01. The sequence continues at coordinate 4,046 of CANHCS010000063.1, read as the reverse complement.
CGGCAATGCTTTGCCTGATGGGACTGAATTGAAAATCGATGGTTTTTCTAATTTTTTCGGTAGAAAATTCTGAAATTTTTGAGGCGCTTCTGGCAGTTTCTTTAGTTAATCCAAAAGTTTTTCCGCTTATTCTGCCCACCCATTGCAGCACGTTGGCAGCCAGGAGGAGTTGCCATTCTTTCACTTCTTTTTGTGGTCCTTTTATTCCAAACTGACGGGCAATCTCCTGAAATAAATCTTTGTATAACCAATTTTCTCCATTTAAAACAAAACGCTCAGCACTCATGGAGCTTTTCATCAGTTGGATCATCGCCATTGCCACATCTGTAACCGTTACCAATCCACACGAACCAAGAGGATAGCGGCTCAGCCCACGATCAACTGTACTAAATAAACTGCCACTGCCTTTCCAACCACATTCTTTCCCTATAATGATGGAAGGATTAACGATGAGGGCATCCAGCCCTTCCGCAATCCCACGCCAAACTTCCATTTCGCTTAAATGTTTAGATAGTGCATAGGCGCTGGCTTGATTCGCATCGTCCCAAAAGGTATTTTCATCAATCAGCTGTCCTGCTTTTGCCTTACCCAATGCAGCCACCGAGCTCACATGCAGCATCCGGATGTGGGATTTTTCTAAACATAAATTTACTAAGTTGGTCGTGCCCTCCACATTTGTTCTAAGCATATTTGCTTTATCCTTCGGCTGAAAAGAGATGTTGGCTGCCGTATGGTAAACCTGAGTAATGCCTTCGAGCGCAGCCTCCAGCGAAAAAAGGTCGTTTATATCTCCTTCTACCCATTCTACATTTTTTTTGTTTTGCAAGAATTCAGGGATTTTGGAATTTGATCTTTTGAGGGTACGCACCGACTCACCTTGTTCGATTAAATTCCGGGTTAGAACGGAACCTAAAAAGCCGGTAGCACCTGTAACTAAGATCATTCTGGAGATATTGCTTTATCGCTTTCAAAAGTAATCGAATAATTGGATATTTGGGAGATCACATATAGCAAAGCATGTCTCTCATCGATTTTTTTTCTCCCCTCGATCTACACCAAGTCCAGCCTGCCGATGGTTTCTATTCCAGTCAGCTCGGCAACCTGGTGGATATCTACGCCGATGAATTTCCAGATTTAGATAGCGGAAATTACCAATTAGCCATTTTTGGGGTTTTAGACGATCGAAATGCGCTCAATAATCAGGGCTGTGCTTTAGGGCCAAATTACATCCGGGAGCGTTTTTATTCCTTAAATGAGGGGAGCTTTTCCATTAAAATGGCCGACTTGGGAAACATGAAGGCAGGTAAAACGGTTACCGATACATACATAGCCGTTAAAATGGTGGTGGCTGAATTGATCAAGAAAAATATCGTTCCAATTGTGTTGGGAGGAGGACAGGATATTACTTATGCCCAGTACATGGCCTACGAAGAGTTGGAGCAGAAGGTAGATCTTTTGGTGGTCGATTCACATTTCGATTTGGATGACTCACCCGAAGATACCATTGAAACTACTTCTGCGTCGTATTTGCATAAAATCCTGATCCATCAGCCGAACTATCTCTTTAATTTTTCTAACCTGGGTTACCAAACCTATTATGTAAATCAGGACAGTATCAAGGCGCTTGAAAAATTGTATTTCGATGCACATCGATTGGGAGAGTTTTCCGGTAAAATTCATACGGCAGAGCCCTTGATCAGGAATGCCAGCATGATTAGTTTTGATATTTCTGCCATCCGTTCTTCTGATGCAGCCGCTAATGCCAATGCCAGTCCGAACGGTTTTTATGGTGAAGATGCTTGCCAGATTTGTCGTTATGCCGGCATGAGCGATAAGCTGAGTTCGATCGGTTTTTATGAATTCAATCCGGCCTTCGATCAAAACGGACAAACCGCTACCCTGATGGCTCAAATGATCTGGTATTTTGTGGATGGATTTTATCAGCGGAAAAAAGACTTGCCATTGCAGCCTAAATCGCAGTACCTCATTTACCGGGCAGCCATGAAAGAAGACGCTTCAGAACTCGTGTTCGTGAAAAGCAAAAAAACCGATCGTTGGTGGATGCAGGTTCCTTATCCTTTAAAAAATTCAAAAAACGAACGCTTCCACCTGGTGCCTTGTACCTACGAGGATTATCAAACAGCCGTATCGGGAGAAATGCCCGATTTATGGTGGCGTACACAACAAAAACTCATCTGATTATGAAAAGAATTTATAGCTGCTTAATTGCGCTGGTCCTTGTTGGAACCTTCCAATTAAGTATGGCACAAAGTAAAACAGACATTGGCGCCATGGCCCCCGATTTTACAATGAAAACACCTCAGGGGAAATCTTTGAGCCTTTCATCGCTGCGGGGCAAATATGTTTTGATCGATTTTTGGGCAGCTTGGTGTGGTCCATGTCGATATGAAAATCCGAATTTGGTAGCCGCTTACCGTAGATTTAAGGATAAAAACTTCACCATTTTGGGAGTTTCTTTAGACAGGAGTAAGGAAAGTTGGTTGAAAGCGATCAAAGACGATGAATTGACCTGGCCACAGGTTTCTGATCTGAAATATTGGTATAATGATGCTGCCAGATTATACAATGTAAACAGCATTCCGAATAATTTTCTGCTCAATCCGGAAGGAAAAATTATCGCTAAAAATCTACGCGGAGAAAGGCTGGAAGAAGTGCTCTCAGAGCTGCTTCGTTAGTTGATTTTAAGTAAATCGGCTCCTATATCCGAACGGAAATAACGCCCGTCGTAATAAATTCTTCCGGCATCGGCAATAGCACATTGTACCGCATCGAATAAATTATCCTGGAGCGAAGTCACTGCAATTACGCGTCCTCCATTGGTTTTAATTACGCCGTTGTCGTTTTCAGTTCCGGCATGAAACACCATAGAATGACGGACATTTTCCATTCCGCTCATAGGTTTTCCCTTTTCATATGCTCCGGGATAACCGCCTGCTACCAGCATTACGGTAACTGCAGTTTTGGTGGAGGTTTTGAATTCTTTCTCTTGCAAATTCTCTTGCGCAACCCCGAGTAAAAGTTCTACCAAATCACTTTCAATACGAGGCAATACACTCTCAGTTTCCGGATCACCCATCCTTACATTGTATTCAATCACATAAGGATCTCCGTTCACATTCATCAGGCCAATAAATATGAAGCCTTTGTAAGGGATTTGATCTTTTTTCAGGCCTTCGATGGTCGGCACTACGATTCTTTCTTCTACTTTTTTCAGGAAATCGCCTTGGGCAAAACTCACCGGCGAAACAGAACCCATACCACCGGTGTTTAAGCCGGTATCGCCCTCGCCAATTCTTTTGTAATCTTTGGCCTCGGGTAAAATTTTATAGCTGTGACCATCGGTTAGCACGAATACAGAAAGCTCAATGCCACTCAAAAACTCTTCAATTACTACTTTTTCGCTGGCTTCACCAAATTTGGCATCGGCCAACATCGCTTTGAGTTCCGCTTGCGCCTCGGCGAGGTTTTCACAAATCAATACGCCTTTTCCGGCTGCTAAACCATCAGCTTTTAAAACGATAGGCAAGGATTGATTTTCTAAATATTTTAGGCCTTCTTGCAAAGTTTCTTTTGTGAAAGAGCGATAAGCAGCCGTAGGAATTTGGTGACGCTGCATAAAATCTTTAGAAAAGTCCTTGCTCCCTTCCAGCTGAGCGCCGGCTTTTTGAGGCCCAATCACCGGGATTGATTTCAACCGCTCATCGGCCAGAAAATAATCATGAATACCTTTTACCAGGGGTTCTTCCGGTCCTACCACCACCATTCCAATCTTATTTTTTAAGGCAAAATCCCCAATAGATTTAAAATCGGTGGCCTTGAGGGCGACGTTTTTGCCAAAATTGGCAGTTCCGCCATTGCCGGGAGCAATAAAAAGTTGAGAACAGTGTTTACTTTGAGCCATTTTCCAGGCAAAGGCATTTTCGCGACCTCCCGAACCTAAAAGAAGAATATTCATGCTACAAAGGTATTACAAATGCCGAAGCTTTATATGCCGCAAAATCAGTATTTTTACCCATCCCACTGCC
>CANHCS010000062.1 GCA_947459195.1 Sphingobacteriaceae bacterium | reverse complement strand
TCGGAGAAATATGAAGATTATGCGAAAAAAGTTTTAGAAAACCTAAATAATTCCGATATTCGCGGGCTAATCGACTTGAGAGATGAGAAGATCGGACGCAAAATTCGCGATGCCGAAATCAAGAAAATCCCTTACATGTTGATTATCGGAGAGAAGGAAATGGGAGATGGACAAGTGTCGGTACGTAAGCATGGTGAAGGAGATTTGGGCAGTATGACCTTGCAAGAATTTGAACAACAGTTAATTAACGAAATAAAAATTTAATAAATACCATTGGCATTAGGTAGACCAGGTTTTAACAGAGGGCCCCGCCCTCCGTTTAAAAAGAAAGAAGCAGAACACAACATCAACGAGTTCATCAGAGCCGCCGAAGTTCGTTTAGTAGGCGACAATGTTGAGCAAGGGGTGTATGCGTTGAAAGATGCTTTAGCCATTGCTGATGAACAGGAATTGGATTTAGTGGAGATTTCTCCCAATGCAGTTCCGCCTGTTTGTAAAGTTGTTGATTACAACAAATTCCTTTACGAGCAGAAAAAGAAAATGAAGGAAATCAAGGCTAATGCCAAGCAAACGGTGATCAAAGAGATTCGTTTCGGGCCGAACACCAGCGATCACGATTTCCAGTTTAAGCTCAAGCATGCCATCAGTTTCTTAGAAAATGGTGAGAAGGTAAGAGCTTACGTACATTTTAAAGGAAGAGCCATTGTGTACAAAGAAAAAGGAGAGATCCTTTTATTGAAATTTGCTCAAGCCCTTGAAGAATGCGGAAAAGTAGAACAATTGCCTAAATTGGAAGGAAAACGGATGTTTTTAACCGTTGCTCCGAAAGCAGGCAAGAAATAATTTGCCGATTAGACGATTTGTCAGTTAGACAGTTTTATCATCGACAAATAGAAAAATAGAAAAATAAACAAATCAAAATAAACAACAGGTTATGCCAAAAATGAAAACCAATTCCAGTGCTAAAAAGCGTTTTTCGCTTACTGGAACAGGTAAAATCGCAAGAAAGAATGCTTACAAAAGCCACATCTTAACCAAGATGAGCAACAAACGTAAGCGTGCTTTGGGTCAGACCAGTATGGTTTCTGACGCAGATATGGGCAACGTTAAACGTATGCTTTGTATCGGCAAATAATTAATTAATTTTTAACCAGGTACTCGGTTTACAAGATTCTAAAACAGAACACCGTTTACCAAAAAACACAACACTATGCCACGTTCGGTTAACGCAGTAGCTTCAAGAAGAAGAAGAAAAAAGATCTTAAAATTAGCCAAAGGCTATTGGGGATCACGCAGCAAGGTCTACACCATTGCTAAAAACACGGTAGAAAAAGGTTTGCAATATGCTTACCGCGACCGTAAAACCAAGAAAAGAGAATTCAGAGCATTATGGATTCAGCGTATCAACGCTGGTGCCCGTCAGCACGGTATTTCGTACTCACAGCTGATCGGTAAATTGGCCGACAAACAGATCGGTTTAAACCGTAAAGTATTGGCTGATTTAGCCATGAACAATCCAGAAGCTTTTAAAGCAGTGATTGATGCAGTTAAATAAACTGCTAACAATATAAAAGAAAAGCCTTTCCAATCGGAGAGGCTTTTTTTGTTAGTATAGTTTACGTTTTGATAGTCCAATAATAGAATGGTCTATGTTTTCTAACAAAACTTTGAATATTATAAAATGTTATCAAATTCGATTTTACACAGTAATAGTATCTATGGTTTTGTCAGGTCACCGTTTTTATTTTTTATTCGTTGATTCCTTAGTTTCTGTTTACCTAATTTTAAAACATGAAAAAAATCCTGCTCATCTTTCTTTTCACTTTTTTTTTGAGTGATGTTTTTGGCCAAAATACCTTCAAGGCCATCGTACAGGATAGTGAAAGCCGTACACCTTTGTTGGGTGCTATTTGCAGATTAGAGGGTTTGGAAGGGCTTAAAACTGTCTCTGATACTTCAGGGATGGTGATCTTGAAAAATATTTCAGGTGGTAAACAGCTGATATCCATCGGTTATATAGGTTATGAAACCCTTTTTCTGAATCTTGAATTTCCGTTGCAAAATCTCGAACCAATGATCATTTTATTGAAAATGAGAGAAGACGAACTGGAAGAAGTGATTGTTTCAGCTACCCGTAGTAGTAGAACCATTGAAGACCTTCCTACTAGGGTAGAGGTCATCTCTGGTGAAGAACTGGAGGAAAAGGGAAATATGAAACCCGGCGACATCCGAATGATGCTGAACGAAAGTACAGGTATACAAACCCAGCAAACTTCTGCTACCAGCTATAATTCCAGTATTAGAATCCAGGGTTTGGACGGAAAATACACTCAAATGATAAGGGATGGATTTCCGCTGTATTCCGGATTTTCGGGAGGTTTGGGTTTATTGCAGATTGTACCTCTAGATTTGAAACAAGTGGAGGTTATTAAAGGAAGTGCCTCCACTTTATATGGAGGCGGTGCAATTGCCGGTCTGGTGAATTTGGTTTCTAAAACACCAAGCCCTGAGCAAGAATTTAAGGTATTATTTAATGGAACTTCTGCACTTGGGTTAGATGCCAGTGCCTTTTATTCTAAGCAGTTGCGTAAAGTTGGCACGACTATTTTTGCATCTTATCATCATGGTAGTCCTTACGATCCAGCCAATATAGGTTTAACGGCTATTCCTCAGTTTAACCGCTTCACTGTCAATCCAAAGCTCTTTTTTAATCTTAATGAGAAAACAAAAGCTATAATTGGACTGAATGCTACTTATGAAGACCGCATAGGTGGAGACATGGCATTTATAAAAAGGGAAACCAATGCAGCCAATGCTTACTTTGAGCAAAATACCACTAACAGATACAGCACTCAGTTTAGTCTGGAGCAGGAGTGGAATGAATCTACAAAGCTTGTTTTCAAAAATAGCCTGAATTACTTTGATCGGGCGATTGAAGTTCCTGATTTCAAATTCGCAGGATTACAATTGGCTACTTATTCTGAACTGAACCTGAATCATAAAAGTAAACGACATGAATGGCTGGGTGGTATCAATTTTATCAGCGATCGTTTTAATCAACAAGAATATAACAATTCGATACCCGTGGATTACGGTGAAAACACTTTCGGTATCTTTACTCAACACACTTGGAATGCAAATCAAATGTTGACCTTAGAAAGTGGATTACGCAGTGACTTTCATTCGGAATACGGGTTTTTCTTCTTACCAAAAATTTCCGCTTTATTCAAATTTAGCGATAAATTCAGTTCACGTATTGGTGGTGGTTTAGGTTATAAAACCCCGAATGTTTTTACCGAAGATGCGGAGCGTATTCAATTTAGAAATGTGCTGCCGATTGATGTGGCTAATCGGGAGGCAGAAAGATCATATGGCGGAAACTGGGATGTAAATTACCGGACATCCTTGTTTGGTGACCGAGTTTCTTTTAGCATCAATCAAATGTTTTTCTACACCCGGATCGATCATCCTTTGGTATTGAGCCCTGTGATAAATGGCAACTTTGAGTTCACTCAACCCGATGGATTTATTCATACACAAGGTTTAGAAACCAACATCAAGTTGACTTACGGTGATTTTAAATTGTTTGTTGGTTATACTTATGCTGATGTAAAATCACATTTTACCGAAACCAAAACAATGCCACTTGTGGCGAAGCATCGATTGAACAATGTGCTGATGTATGAGGTAGAAGACAAGTGGAAGGTTGGTTTGGAAGCTTATTACTATTCCCCACAAAACCTGAGTGACGGTACAAAGGGTTCTGCATACTGGATTGCCGGTTTAATGATCGAGAAGCTTTGGGAACGATTTTCTATTTTTTCAAATTTTGAGAATCTAACTGATACCAGACAGACCCGCTTCGGCAGCATTTATACCGGTACAGTTTCCAATCCTGTATTCCGCGACATTTACGCACCCCTAGATGGATTTTTATTTAATGCCGGACTAAAGTTTAAATTTTAAGGCTATTGTGTCAACTTTTATGATTTAAGATGAAACCAGGTCAATCTCTACGATTGAAATCCCCAATCATTTCTTGATACATAGCGGCATTTTGAATTCCAATCAGGTATTTCTTCCCATTTTTCATTTTTAAACTTATTCCCTGATTCCCGGTAACAATATAGGCCCAGCTATCAAAATTCCACCTGATACCCCAGCCACCATAGTCTAAAAACGGGCTATAGGTGATGATTTTCATTTCATCTATGTCAGCATAGCTGAATTGTTTAGTCTGAAAAGGAAAATACCTGACTTCCAATCGTTCCTCATCATAGGAAATTTTCAAATAGGTGCATAGAAAGAGTAACAATATAGTTAAGGGGATAAGCATGATAAAAATCATCACTCCGTCAGGTACCGGTTGATCACCGATTGTCATCCCTCCAAATAATTGTCTCAATCCTAATGCCTGAACGGGGAGGTTCACTAAAATTAATATTGCCCAAAGCCAAGGGCTGCGAAAACGTTGGATTTCAATTAATTTCATGGATTTTAGGAAAATCAAAGATAAAAAAAGCCTCCCAATTTGTTGAGAGGCTCAATCTTGTAAAAACACTTCAGATTAGGAAGCCAGTACTTTGGTTACCAGATCAGCGGCTTCTTTTAATTGAATAGCTGAATAAACCTGCAAGCCAGATTCGTCGATTAATTTCTTGGCTTCGGCAGCGTTAGTTCCCTGTAAACGTACAATGATTGGCACCGGGATGTTTCCGATTTCTTTGTATGCATCAATTACGCCTTGAGCCACACGGTCGCAACGCACAATACCACCGAAAATATTGATAAGAATGGCTTTTACATTCGGATCTTTTAAGATAATGTTGAAACCAGCTTTTACCGTTTCTGCATTGGCAGTTCCACCCACGTCGAGAAAGTTAGCTGGCTCACCACCGGCAAGCTTAATAATGTCCATGGTGGCCATGGCTAAACCGGCGCCGTTTACCATACAACCCACGTTTCCATCGAGTTTTACGTAATTGAGGTTAGATTTACCTGCTTCTACTTCGGTTGGATCTTCTTCCGACTCATCACGCATAGCGGCATAATCTGGATGACGGTATAAAGCGTTATCGTCCAAATTTACTTTGGCATCTACCGCTAAAATTTTATTATCAGATGTTTTTAAAACAGGGTTGATCTCAAACATGGATGAATCTGTAGAATCGTATGCTTTGTAAAGAGCCGCTACAAATTTGGTCATGTCTTTAAATGCATCGCCGCTTAAACCTAAATTGAAAGCAATTTTACGGCATTGGAATCCCTGTAAACCCACTTTAGGGTCAATTTCTTCTTTAAATATCAAATGAGGCGTGTGCTCGGCTACTTCTTCAATGTCCATACCACCCTCGGTAGAGTACATGATGATGTTGCGGCCTTTGGCACGATCCAAGAGTACACTCATGTAAAACTCTTTGGTTTCTGACTCTCCTGGATAATACACGTCTTGAGCAATAAGAACCTTGCTTACTAATTTACCTTCTGGACCAGTTTGAGGAGTAATTAATTGCATGCCGATGATTTGTCCGGCTTTCTCTTTTACTTCGTCGAGGTTTTTTGCCAACTTCACACCACCGCCTTTACCGCGACCACCGGCATGGATCTGTGCTTTCACCACTACCCAGTCTGAATTGTAATCGGTCTTCATTTTTTTGGCAGCCTCTACGGCTTGATCTGCAGTTTCGGCAACAATGCCTTCTTGAACTCGAACGCCAAAAGATTTTAGAATTTCTTTACCCTGATACTCGTGTATATTCATTTGGTTTAAATTTGCCCCAAAACTAACAATTCGATTAGATTTTTAAAATAGAATGGCCCTTAATGTGGCATAATTTTGATGATTTAAATTAATATCTTGCACTGATGCTTACTGCAAAGGGAATCTATAAATCTTATGGTGATTTATCCATTTTAAAAGGGGTGGATTTATCTGTACAACAAGGCGAAATTGTGGCAATTGTTGGGGCTTCTGGTGCTGGTAAAAGTACATTGCTCCAAATTTTAGGCACATTGGATCGCCCTGACCGAGGAGAAATCTACCTCCATGATCAGGCGGTTCACCGTATGTCTACCTCAGAATTAAACATTTTCAGGAACCAGGAGATTGGCTTTGTATTTCAATTTCATCACCTCCTGCCTGAATTTACCGCATTAGAGAACGTATGTATGCCTGCATTTATCGCTGGCAAATCAAAGTCTGAAACTGAAGCACGTGCCATCAGCTTACTTAAACGGCTTAATTTGGAAGATCGTTTGGATCATCCTCCTGCTGCTTTATCAGGAGGGGAGCATCAGAGAGTGGCCATTGCCCGTGCTCTGATCAATGATCCAGCCATTGTATTGGCCGATGAACCTTCCGGGAACCTCGATTCAGCAAATGCCCAATCTTTACACGAACTCTTTTTCTCATTACGTGAGGAGTTTAATCAAACATTCATCATCGTTACCCACAATGAACAATTGGCTGCCATGGCCGATCGTAAATTGCTGATGAAAGATGGAATGATTCAAAATTAATTTCCCATGTCACGAGTTTTGCTTACCGGTGCCGCAACGGCCGCTGCTTATACTGCCAAATCTAAGGCTGCGAATTTGGATCTGATTTTGGGCGATTACGAACCTCTGCCTTCAATTGCAAATCTACTGATGTTGCCTTCTCCCAGTTCAGCATCTTATGTACATCAACTATTGAATATTTGTCTTTCTCATGGCATTGGCACACTTTATCCCATCAGAAGGGCAGAACTCGAGGCATTATCAAATCCCGTTTCCTTATTCGCTGAATATGGAATTTTACTCGCCATTCCTATTCTTAGTAAAACCAATGACCATCAAGTATTCCATGCTCCTTCTATGACTGATTTGTTTTTCAGGAATGATGGTATTTACTGGTTAGATAAACATCAAGTTGAACATTTATTAATCTGCGATTGAACATGTTGAGCTACCAAGAATTATCATCAAATAAAAAGGCCTTTATTTTCGAATTGGATGAGGTCTTATACCCGGAACGTGATTTCTATCTGCAGGTTTATTATTTATTTTCCCACTTCATTGAATACGTGGAAACGGTTCCTTCGGCAACTGATTTATTGGAGCTGATGAAAAAGGTGTACGAAATCCACGGCCATGAGCAGGTTTTTGAGAGGGTCCAGGCCGCTTTTGACTTCGATTTAAAGTATCGGGAGAATTTTGATCGCTTGTTGCTATCGGCTCAATTGCCCCTAAAGCTTGAACTGCATGATTCGATGCAGGTTTTACTTCAGGATATTGTAAATGAGGGTAAACAAATATTTATCTATGTGCAAGGCCATCCAGAGGGTCAATTAAACAAGATCAGGCAAATGGAATGGAAGGGTCTGGCTAAGCATCTTAAAGTTTATTTTTCTGCTGAATATGAAGATGATTTATCATCATTAAGATCTATGATTGATGATAATGAGTCTAATTCAGCTGATGCGATTATTATTGGTTCTCAAACTGCATCACTAGCAGCAGAACTTAAAATTGATTTTATTCATTATTCTCATTTTGTGTAAAATCGATTAAAGGTTCATGAATTAATTATTGCTGATTTTAAATATGACTTTCAGCAAATAAAATATTTTTAAAAGCCATATCCTTTTGTGTATCTTCATGTTAAATAATTAATTTTTACCTGATTTGTATCGATAAATACTTAATTAACACACCAAGTATAGACCAATTACAAGTCATTAATGCCAAAGAAATATTATGAAAACTGGAAAAGTTAAATGGTTTAACACCCAAAAAGGTTATGGTTTCATTGTTCAAGAAGATGGAACTGACATTTTTGTTCACTTCAAAGATGTTGAGGGTGGTAATGGTACCCTGAGAGACAACGATGATGTAGAGTACGAAGTTGAAGAAGGTCGTAAGGGATTACAAGCTGTACAAGTAAAGAAGGTCTAAAAGCATAGCTTAACCATAATTTAAAAGCCTTATTGAGTTCAATAAGGCTTTTTTTATGGGTTTATATTCGCTTGGCAATGACGACCTTTAAGTCTTCGTTTTGATCTTTACAAAAAATCAGGTATTGCTCGCCTCCATCTTTGATCTGGTGTTTCTTTTGTAATTCGGGTGCAGTAATC
>CANHCS010000061.1 GCA_947459195.1 Sphingobacteriaceae bacterium | reverse complement strand
TCATGTGGCTAAAATAACAATATGAAAACGATAAATATGTATTTTTGATTCGATTTGAAAGTTCTGCATCTCAATACTTACGAAAATAATGGCGGTGCCGGCCGGGCATCAGCCCGTTTGGTGAAAGCCCTCCGTTCACAAGGTGTTGCTGCAGAATTGTGGGTCAATTATACCTTCGAAAAAGAGAGCAAAGCATATAGTTTTTCAAGTGGTTTATTTGCAAAATATCTTACCGCATTTCAGATCGTAGCCGAAAGGCTTTTAACCCAACTTTCACTCAAGCCAGAAAAAACACCTTTCAGTATTCCATATTTTGGCAGAAATCTGGCGGAGCATCCAGCACTTAAATCTGCTGATATTATTCATCTCCACTGGATCAATCATGCCTTTATGCGTCCGGTTGACTTGGCTAATTTGAAGAAACTGAATAAGCCCCTGGTTTGGACCTTTCATGATAGTAATGCCTTTACCGGCGGCTGCCATGTTAGATATCAATGCGATAACTTTGAAGAGGAGTGTGGCAATTGCCCCTTGCTAAAATCTACTGGTCCAAATGATCTTTCACATCGCATTTGGCAATCCAAGTTCATGGCCTACCAGGGTTTAGATTTCAGCGTGGTGGCACCCAGCCAATGGATGGCTGAATCGGTGAAGCGGAGTAAACTTTTGGCTGATAGAAAGGTGCAACAAATCCCCAATACCTTGGATACCGAAGTTTTCAAACCTTACGATAAATTAGCTGCAAGAGAAACTTTAGGCCTTAGCAAAGATCAATTGCTGATTTTAAGTGGATTTATGCCTTCTAAAAATGATAAACACAAAGGAACTCCTTATCTCTTGGATACGCTTTCTCAATTGTCAAAAAAAGATAATTGCGAACTACTAATTTTCGGTAACCGTGATGAGCATACCATGCCTGATTTTCCTATTAAAACCAATTTTTTAGGGACCATCAACGAAGAGGAGCGTTTGACCTTGGCTTACAGTGCTGCCGATGTGTTCATCAGTCCTTCTCTCGAAGACAATTTGCCCAATACGGTGATGGAAAGTTTGGCTTGTGGAACACCTGTTGTGGCTTTTGAAACGGGCGGTATTCCAGACATGGTGCAGCATCAGTATAATGGTTATTTGGCCGATTATCAATCGGCTGTCGACCTAGCCAAAGGCATCGACTGGGTCTTCCAACACCCAGAACCTGAAAAATTAGGCATTAATGCCAGAAATACAGTTTTAAGCCAGTTTTCTGAAGCAATTATTGCACAAAAACACCTGGAATTGTACCAATCTTTATTGAAATAAAATATGTTCCAGCCAAAGCTAAGTGTCATCACCATCGTATATAATAATGTTCGGGATATTGAACGGACCTTGCAATCCGTTCTAAATCAAACCTATCCCAACATCGAATATGTGGTAATTGATGGCGCTTCCAATGACGGTACTTTGGAAATATTAAAGAAATATGAGTCCAGATTATCGAGGTTAATAACTGAAAGGGATCAAGGTATTTACGATGCCATGAATAAAGGCCTGGCTGCTGCCACCGGCGATTATGTTTTATTCATGAATTCGGGAGATGAACTGTATGCTCCAGATACGGTTCAAAAGGTCTTTGCCACCGCTGAAGATGCCGATATTTATTATGGTGAAACCGAAATGTATGATGAAAATTGGCAGAGTTTGGGCCGTCGCCGGCATCAGGCTCCCACAAAGTTTAATTGGAAAAGCTTCCGTTTCGGGATGAGTGTAAGTCACCAGGCGATTTACATTCGGCGTAGTTTAGCCGAAGCATACGACCTGCAATACCAGCTCAGTTCAGACATTGATTGGGTAATCAGAGCGGCTAAAAAAGCGGAAAAGATAGTGAGCGTGGAGGCATATGTGGCTAAATACCTGGTGGGGGGGATGTCAAAAAAACGCCATCTTGAGAGTTTAAAAGAGCGATTCGCGATTTTTACCAAACATTATGGATTCTTTCCTAATGTTTTTAACCATCTGTTGATGGCATTCAAATTAATGAGCTATTATCTCAGAACAGGAAGAACAAACGATTAGCGGAATTATTCATTGATTTGGAAAAACTTCCCTCCATTGTTTTTCCACCATATTTTTCGGCCATTCGTCCCGTTCAGATCCCCAAATAAACCATCTCCAACCACATCAATATCTCCATCGTAATCATAGTCAAATAAGTGGATCCACTTGATCCAGGCATTTTTACCAGTAAACGTTATAACATCAAAATAAGTACCGGTCGATTCTTTGAAAACGTTTTTCTCATTTAAGAACAAGCGTAGCCCATATCCTTGGTAGTTAGCTTTGTTACTAATCGTAAGGATATCAGTTTGTCCATCTCTATTAAAATCAAAAAAAGCGATATCCATTATTTCCAAGCCCGTTTCAATGGGTAAACTAATCGCATCATTCCGATTAAATTCACCATTCACTTGGGGAATGAGCAAAAGCTTGTTCTGACCACCGAGCAGTAAATCGAGTTTTCCGTCTTTGGTCATGTCAAAAAGCTCGACGGTATAGTAATTGTCATCACCCGTATTGAAATTTTTGAAAATTTGATTAGACAAGGCAAATTGCTTGTTACCCCTATTGAGGTAAGCAGTTGGATGAACAGGAATGACCATACTGCCTCCAGAATATGCCACAATATCGATCAACCCGTCGTTATTAATATCGCCGGTGGCACCCCCATGAAAATATCCAATATCCTGTTTGAGGTACTGATATTCTTTTTCTTTCACATAGAAAATCCCAATGGCATCTCCCGGAAAAGGAGGAGCATCATATCCAGATGAAAAAAGCACCAGCTCAGGCTTTTGATCATTATTTAAATCTGCTAAAACATTTTTTCTTACTTGTACAAGTCCAACCTGCAAGTCGTAGCTTTTAGGGTCCTTTTCATACTCTGAAAATAAATGTAATCCCTGAGCATTGGTGGGCCAAGGGTTTTTCCAATAATAGGCCCAGAGATCCTTCAGGCCATCTCCTGTCAGATCAGTATAGATATAAGTGCCCAGATCATTCCAAAAATAGCTCTTACTAGCCGACCAGGAGGCGGTAGTAGTTCTGTTGTAAGGAATCAATTCTCCGTTTGGTCTCAGCTCGAAGCCCCAGTACAGAGAATTATGAACTTCAAAAATACGGTCGAATGATTTATTGGTTTGGTACCAGGAACTGGTTTTATTAATGGCAGAAACAGAATCAAGTCGATTGACCCTGAAATCGGGGTGAATACTGTCTTTTTTAGTTTCCTTGATTAAATTACTCGAATCAGTTTGCAAAGAGACTGCTTTCTCTTTCTTACAGGAAAGAAAAGCTAAGTAGAATATACTCAGCAGCACAAGAATCTTTTGCATGCTGAGTCGAATTAGGCTTCTTCTTTCTGATCTTTAAACACTGCAAACCCCAAGCCTACGATGAGCAAGATAGAAGCCAACAATGAAATCTTCTCACCGGTATAGTAGGAGGCAGGCTCAAACTTGAACTCCAGTTTATGATTCCCACCTGGTAAAGCTGCTGCTCTCAAGATATAATTTGCACGGAAATGAGGAATTTCTTCACCGTCAACGTAGGCTTTCCAACCTTTATCGTACCAAATTTCGGAGAATACGGCCACCATGTCTTTACCGCTGGAGTATTCGTAGCTCAAATGATCCGGGCGATAATTTACCAGTTTGATGATCCCATTAGGATCAAAACCAACTTTTTTATCATCAATTAATGATTTGAATTCGTTACCTACGAATGCTTCATTTCTGGGGTCGAAACTGCTGATGGCAGTCATTTCTTCATCCGCATCTTTCACAAAAGTTACATTGGATACGAACCAGGCATTACCACAAGCAGTACCACGATTTTGCATTTTTTGCGATTGACTTTGCGGATCGTTAAGAATCACGTATTTGGTGTTCAGCATATCGAGCACATCTTCGTTGATGGCATTGTTAAATTGCTTGTCGAGCACTTCCTGGTAACGCTTCAATTTAGCCGCATGATAACCACCCACCGTTTTGTGGAAGTAGGAAGCATTGGCACTCGAGAAGGTAGGAATGCTGAGATCGAACACACGGTAACCCAAATTGGTATCTTTTAAAATAAACTGATCTACCGCTCTTGGTTCAAATTGTTGTTTTAAAACCGATGATTCAACAAAATTCTCATTATTCAAATAACGACGATCCACACTCCATAGATCAACCAGGATGGCAATACCCAAAAGTAAGATAGCCAGGCTCTGATTGAGCTTGTTTTTAATCATGGCCCAGATTAAACCGGCTGCAATTAATACGAATATCAGCGATCGGAATGCATCAGTTCTGGCCATGCTAATGCGGTCTTTCACCAGACTTTGTGCGATAGACTCCGCAAAATTTCGGTCCCCGCCGGTTACCTGGCTCAATTGTTCAATTAAACCGGCATGAGTAGAAGAGGTAAAGCTGAAGAACAAATCAGGCAATGCCAGTAAGAACACAATTAATCCACCTGTGATATAGAGGGAATAAAGGAATTTTTGGAATACCTTTTGATTATTTTCTTTAGACTCTGTTAATTCTTTAACCGCCAGAACCGCCAGTAGCGGGAATAAAAATCCGGCGATCACCAAGATGGATTCCACCGCTCTAAATTTATTGTACAGTGGGAAATAGTCGAAGAACAGATCCGAAACCAGTGGCCAGTTTTTACCGAACGATAAAAGCAGGCTCAACAAAGTGGCTGACACGATCCACCATTTCATGCGTCCTTGTACAATAAAAAGACCTAAAACAAACAGAAAGCAGATGACAGCTCCGAAATAATAAGGACCCGAGGTAAACGGTTTTTCTCCCCAATAAGTTGGCAATTGTTGGGCAAAGCCGACAGCTTGATCGGCTGGTACTCCTTTTGAGCTGAGTAGTTTCACCACTTCCGATTTTTCATCTAACTGACTGGCGCCACCACCACCGTAGAAATTAGGGATTAGGAAGGTGATGTTTTCGCCTACACCCTGGCTCCATTGGTATGCATATTCTTTGTCTAAACCATTAGATGGCTGAGATTTGCTGTAAGTTAAATTCGATTTCCCGCGAATGGATTCTTGTCCGTATTCATAGGTGGTCCATAGCATGGCTGCGTTTACAGCAACAGCAATCAATACCGAGCCGGCCAAATAAAGTGCTGGTTGATAAAGGCTCTTTAAATTTTTATTCTTGATGGCATGGTAGATCTCCATCCCCAAAAAAATCAACAAAGCGATGAACAGGTAGTAGGTCATCTGGATATGGTTAGCCCTGATCTCCAATGACAGTGCCAATGCCGTGATCGCCGCTCCCATCCAATACCTTCCGCGAAGCGTTAATAAAATACCTGCTAAAATGGGTGCAAAAAAAGCAATAGCCAGCGCCTTATTGCTGTGCCCTGCTTCAATGATGATGAAATTATAAGATGAAAACGCAAAGGCAATGGCGCCTGCGGCAGCCAGCCATGGTTTCACCCTCAACACATTAAACAGCAGGTAAGCTCCAAGTAAGTATAAGAGTACCGTATCTATTGGATTGGGGAAAATGGTTTTAAAGAAGGAAATGATATAAGTGGTTATGTTGTAAGGATACTGTACCCAGATTTGGTAAGCTGGCATCCCGCCAAACATGGAATTCGTCCACAATGGAGCTTTGCCATCCACGGCTTTGAAATCCATAATTTCTTTCTGCATGGCCTGTGCCTGCAGTACATCATTTTGGAGCAAGCCTTTTCCTTGTAGTGCCGGACTGAAATAGACCAGACAAAGGGTGATAAAAATTCCGATAACAATCAGATGGGTGGCATTGCGTTTGAACCAGTTATTCATGCTTTTCTTCTTTATGAATTCCAAAAATAGAAAAAAGCATAAATTAAAGCCTGCTTATCTGCGCTTTAATAGTAGATCATTACTTGATCTCTTCGAAATCAACAAATTCTCCGGCTTGTTCAGTTTTGCTGCCTTTTTTCTTGGGAGGTACATGATCTACCTGAATGGTGCCTTCTTTACGTTTGGGTTCTTGTGGAGAAGCATAGGCTTCCTGCGCCTTCTTTTGCATTTTTTTAATCAGCTGTTTAAATAAAAGCGGTAAAAAAAGACGTAGTAGAACACGTAGAATCCAAATGACCAGAATGAAGTAAAGTAGGAATTGAATGAGCCCCATAGTGTGGATTTTGGAACAAATTTAGATGAAATTATTGGCTTCGCTTTTAGTCAGTTTAAAAATCGTATTCTTCAATGATTTCCACCACCCGACCAATCTGACCGTCTTCCAAACGAACTTTTATTCCCCTGCTGTGAAAGGCAGCGCTGGTGAGTAAATTTTTCACGATTCCTCGTGTGCGTTTGCCGCTTCTTTGGTCCTTTTTAAGGATGATATCCACCAATAAACCCGGGTACACATCTTTTCGATTCTGACCGTTCATTTATATTCCTTCTTTTTCTTTTAGGATACTTTCCAAAGCAAACATTTCATCCCTCAATTTAGCAGCTTGTAAAAAGTCCATTTCTTTGGCGGCTGCATTCATTTCCTTCTTGGTCTTTTCGATGGCTTTTTGCAATTCCGGTTTGCTCATGTACTGTACAATCGGATCGGCTGCAACGCTGGCGGCATGGTCTTGCTCAATGTAGGCTTTTGGTGCACCGCCTTTAAAATCGAGCACCGATGTTTGCTCCATAATGGCTTCTTTAGATTTCCCTACTGTTTTAGGGGTGATTCCATGTTGCAGATTGTAAGCAATTTGCTTCTCCCTCCGGCGATTGGTTTCATCAATCGTGATCTTCATGCTTTTGGTGATACTATCTGCATACATGATCACTTTACCGCGATCGTTACGGGCTGCCCGACCAATGGTTTGGATCAAGGAGCGCTCCGAACGTAAAAACCCTTCCTTATCGGCATCTAAAATGGCCACCAAAGAAACTTCGGGAAGGTCCAAACCCTCTCGCAATAAGTTGATCCCCACCAAAACATCAAATTCACCTAAACGCAAACCACGTAGAATTTCTACCCGCTCCAAAGTTTTCACTTCAGAGTGGATATAGCGAACCTTGATGCCGAGCTTGGTCATGTATTTGGTCAATTCTTCGGCCATGCGCTTGGTAAGGGTGGTCACTAAAATCCGGTCGCCCAATTTGACGGTTTTGTCCACTTCATCCAATAAATCATCTACTTGATTAATGACTGGCCTTACTTCTATCACCGGATCCAATAGACCGGTAGGCCTGATCACCTGTTCCACCACCACACCCTCGGTTTTATCAAGTTCATAATCTCCGGGTGTGGCACTCACATAGATGGTTTGCGGAGCCAAACTTTCAAACTCATTGAAATTAAGGGGTCGGTTGTCTAATGCCGCAGGCAGGCGGAAGCCATATTCTACCAAAGAGAGTTTGCGGGAACGATCGCCGCCGTACATGGCACGAATTTGAGGCACGGTAACATGGCTTTCATCAATCACCATTAAATAATCATCAGGAAAATAATCGAGCAGGCAAAAGGGGCGCATGCCGGGTTTCCGTCCGTCAAAAAAGCGGGAATAATTTTCAATGCCGCTGCAGTAACCCAATTCACGCATCATCTCCAGATCATAACTCACTCGTTCTTCCAAACGTTTTGCCTCTAAATGCCGCTGGTCTGCCAGTAATTGATTTTTTCTGGTTTCCATTTCCTCCCCAATCTCCCACATAATTTGGGTCATCCGGTCCTTAGGTGTAACGAATAAATTGGCCGGAAATAAAGCCAAATGGGTCGTCTTTTCGAGTGTTTTTCCCGAAACAGGGTCAATGCTACTCAGCTCTTCAATATCGTCTCCAAAAAATGAAACCCGATAGGCAAAATCCAGATAGGCCGGATAGATGTCCACCGTATCTCCCTTCACCCGGAATGTTCCCCGCTTGAAATCGCTGGTGGTACGCGAATATAGAATCTCTACCAATCGGTGCAGAAATGCATTGCGGCTGATGCGAGTACCCACTGCAAAACGAAAAATGGAGTTGGCAAAATCATCCGGATTCCCCATACCATAAATACAAGAGACAGAAGAAACCACAATGAGGTCTCGCCTCCCCGACATGAGGGCAGAAGTGGTCCGGAGGCGTAATTTTTCGATCTCTTCGTTGATGGAAAGATCTTTTTCGATGTAAGTATTGCTGGAAGGG
>CANHCS010000060.1 GCA_947459195.1 Sphingobacteriaceae bacterium | reverse complement strand
GAATGCTTTGTTAGCTTCTGCCATTTTGTGGGTATCTTCTTTTTTCTTCACTGCGGCACCTTCACCCTTAGCAGCTGCGATGATCTCGCCGGCTAATTTTTCTTTCATGGTTTTTTCACCACGCTTACGTGAATATAAGATCAACCACTTCATACCCAAAGCAATTTTACGCTCCGGACGAACCTCGGTTGGTACCTGAAAGTTAGCACCACCCACACGGCGTGATTTCACTTCTACAGCTGGCATCACATTGTTCAGGGCCTTTTTCCATGCCTCTAAACCATTTTCGCTGGTTTTTTTCTCTACCAATTCTACGGCATCATAAAAGATATCGTATGCGATAGATTTTTTACCATCGTACATCATGTTATTTACAAACCTGGTTACCATTACGTCGTTAAACTTTGGATCAGGCAGGATAATTCGTTTTTTTGGTTTCGACTTTCTCATGTTGATTTCCTCCGTTTATGCTTTAGCTTTAGGTTTCTTAGTACCGTATTTAGAACGGCGTTGGTTACGACCATCTACACCTGAGGTATCCAATGCACCACGAATGATGTGGTAACGTACACCTGGTAAATCTTTCACACGACCACCGCGAATCAATACGATAGAGTGTTCCTGTAAGTTGTGACCTTCACCCGGAATGTAAGCGTTCACCTCCTTACCGTTGGTTAAACGTACACGAGCTACTTTACGCATGGCTGAGTTTGGTTTTTTAGGGGTAGTAGTGTATACACGGGTACACACACCTCTTCGCTGTGGACAGCTGTCCAACGCTGGGGATTTACTCTTATCCTCCAGAGCTACTCTACCTTTCCTAACTAATTGTTGAATGGTTGGCATTTGTTGCTTTTTGTTTTAAATATAGTTGTCCTAAATTTTAAGGACTGCAAAGGTAGTATTTCGTTTTTTGATTTTCAAGCTTTTAGCTCAAAAAAATAAAGTCTGCCGATTGCAGGGCTCCCTGACCATTACTACATCAAAAAGTATGGTTAGCAGGCCTATTATTTTGAATACAATTTCATTAAATTTTATTAAAGATTAAAAGTATTGATTCAATAATTTAAAAATTTTTGTAACCTAAGCTAAACTTTATACGTATAAGTGTATAAATTGATAAAATATAAACTTTAAATTAAATTATTATGAAAACAAAAGTATTATTTATGAGCATCTTAATGGCTTGCATGGTATTAGTTACACTGATAAGCATCAATGCCTGCAACAAGGGCGAATATTTCGCTGTGGAGGATGAATTGCTTAGTCGAACATTAGACAGTCCGAAAATTACCATCAATGAGGTCGAATCTGGTTTTAATAGGTTTGTGGGTGCGCCGATTGATGGAACGATCGGACTCAAGTGGATAAAAAACTACACCGCGTCCCATACTGGCAGAATGGAATATTTTGTTTTACTGAGTGAATTGCACAAAATCTTGAAAAATTCAAACTCAGTTGGCATTTGCCTGTATTATGCAGTAGATGATAAGGGTGAGAAAATAGTGATCCCTGTCGGATTGGATCAAACCGGCAGCATCATTAAACAAACAGAATTGACTACCGAGAGCGGGAATGTGGACTGGAGCAAGGCACAAAAATGGATCAACAATTTTAAGGGAAGCATTAAAGCGCATTTTTTTGGCAGTAACACTTTTGAAAGGCTGATGAAAGATCCTTACTGCAGCGTCATCAGGGCAAGCTATGCCACAGATGACAAGGGTAGTGCTCAGTTATTATTATCTAATGCAGCCGAATTAGATCCATTGGTTTATGAAGATGCTTCCAGACCTTGTCCGCCCTATTGTCCAATAAATAATTAAACGTTGATCTCATGGAACAATTTGCAATCACCCTATCCTATATTTCCCTAATTTCTGTGTTGATCCCAATCATCACTTATGTGGCATTTCCGAATTATTTTAAAGCCGGATCGGTCATTTCGGGCTTGATTTTAGCTTCACTTGTGGCTGATATTGCAAATGAATGTTACACACAGGCAGGACAAAATGGCTTTCTGATCATCAATAGCTTCTTTACAATCCAGTTTTTGTTGTTAAACCGGTTTTACCATTACCTGATGAACAATAAGGTATTTATAAAACTAATTGTCATTGCTTATGCTTTTCTTGTCATTCTGAACAGTTTGTTTTACCAAAGTTTCAATGAATTTCAACACTTGCTGAGGGTTTATGAATGTATAGTGCTAATTGTATACGCCAGTATCAGCTATTACAACTTATTTAAAAATCCGAGTGCGGATAAACGTTTTAATTTGTTTGTACTTTGGATCAATATGGGAGTACTATTTTACTTTTTCTTCAATCTATACCTTTTCGGAATCAGCAATTATATTCTGAAACAGATGTTCAGAGATGATGCGATGATCATTTGGGGGTCTCATAGCTTTAACAATGTGGTAAAAAATGTGCTGTTTGCAATTGGACTTTACGAAGCGGGGAAGAATAAAGCTTGAATACTTTCTAGGGTATGTTGGTAATAATGAGTTAACATCCTACAATAGGAGCATAAAAAAAAGCGGCTAAAGCCGCTTTTTTTTATGAATAAGTGTAATTATTTTTTCTTTTTCGTTTTCTCCAGAGGCGTTGCAGCTGGGGCCTGTTGAACTTTTAGTGGTTTGGTGAATACGAGTGCATTCCCTCCTTGATTGATGCTTAACTCCCCTTTTTCAGGGTTGAATTCCAGATCCACTCCAGCTTCTTCGATGGTAAACTTGTGTTGACCATTGGGACTAAGAGTGAAGGCTGGCTGACCGGTAGCTTCAGCAATTAAATTTCCATTTTCCTGTTTAATCGTGATCTCAATAGGAACACTCGTACTTGTATATTTTCCTACATATTGTTCATAATTCACCTTAGCATCTTGAACTGCAGAAGTTTGCGATGTCTTCCAAGTATTGTTCGAAGAATTATGATCTGGAAACACGTGGTCGGGATCTGCAACTACCGATTCTATTTCTTCAGATGACGGATATTTGAAAGTCCAGCTGGTATTACGCTGCCAAATTTCTGCAGGCAATTTCACTCTATCTATTTTTCCACTCTTGGTTTTGATCTCCAAGATGAAAGGCATCGGCATTTTCTCCAGATTTTCTATGGTGATCAGCGCTCCTTTTTGAGGATCATTGTTCACATATTTCACCTCTTTAACCAACTGATCTAAACGCCAGTTGTTGATGAACCATGATCTCCAGAACCAAGAAAGGTTTTCACCTGAAACATTTTCGATCGTTCTGAAAAAATCATCCGGAGTAGGATGCTTGTAGGCCCATCTTTCTACATAAGTACGGAAAGCACGATCAAAACGCTCAGGGCCTAAAATATGGTCTCTAAGCATGCTGAGGCCCAAACCTGGTTTCAAGTAACAAAGTAAACCTATGTTTCTTTCTTTCATATTATCCGGGCTGCTTAAAACAGGCTCCAAACGTGGATCGGTTAAAATATTAGCCATGCGGTGCATGTCCATTTTAGGTTCTTTATATTCCCCATTATTAAAAGCTTCTGTACTTAATGAATTGATAAAAGTATTGAAACCTTCATCCATCCATCCGAACATGCGTTCATTAGAACCCACAATCATTGGGAACCAGGTATGTCCGAACTCGTGATCGGTTACGCCCCATAAACCCCCTTTTTTATCCTTCCAGTTACAAAAAACAATTCCAGGATACTCCATACCGCCTTCATTACCTGCCACATTCGTAGCTGCAGGATAAGGATACTCTAACCATTTATTAGAATAATGTTCGATGGATGCTTTGGTATATTCGGTGGAGCGGCCCCAAGCATCTTGACCATTACTTTCTACCGGATAAGCAGAGATTGACATTACTTTTTTACCACTCTGAACCTTAATTCTGGCGGCATCAATGATAAAGGATGCCGAAGAAGCCCAAGCCACATCACGAGCATTTTTAATTTTAAACTTCCAGGTTAATTCCGATTTTCCGCTTGGGCGGGATGCTGGATCGCTTACTTCAGTTTCACCCCTAATGATGACTGTTTTATCACTGCTGGCAGCAGCAGCCCAACGTTTTTGCTGTTCGGCGGTATACACTTCTTGAGGATTGGTTAATTCTCCAGATGCTACCACAATGTGCGAAGCAGGCACTGTTAAAGCCAAATCGAAATCTCCATATTCTAAATAGAACTCACTGGCTCCCAAATAAGGATCTACATTCCAACCCCTCACATCATCATACACACACATACGTGGATACCATTGTGCCATGGTAAAAATTTTACCATTCTTTGTTTGCTCTACTCCCATACGGTCTGAACCATAAAGTGGAGATATGAAAGCATAATCGATTTTTAATTTCACTTGTCCGCCGGCTGCAGCCATTGCCTTGGGCAAGAATATCTGCATGCGGGTATCGTTGATTTCATATTTCAAATTGGTTTCGGTGCTTTTGCCTTGGATCGTATTGATCAGTTTGACAGATTTAATGGTATAACCTCCATCAAATTTTTGACCACGGGCACCATTTCTGCTGCCGTTTAACGGAACCAGTGCATTACCGCGTGAATCTTCTTTAAATAAATTCTGATCTAGCTGCATCCATAAAAACCCTAATTGGTCGGGACTGTTGTTGGTATAAGTTAATGCAACGGTTCCTTCAATTTGATTGATGCTTTCATTTAAACGGGCAGATAATTGATAATCAGCTCTGTTTTGCCAGTATTTAGGACCAGGCTGACCACTTGCGCTACGATACTCATTGCCATTTTTTTGATAAAAAATCGGGGCAAAGGCATCCAGATAACTGTAGTTGCCGGCTGGGGTCGTAGGAGCTGCTGGAGCTGCCTGCTGAGCATTGATTTGGCTTATTGCAAATACAAACAGTAACAAAAACAAGTTTATTCTTTTCATACTTTATTTTTTGATGATTTAAATTGTTTAGGGTTGATTGCTATTTCAGAAAAGCTTTATAGGCTACTTCATCAAAGCCAATCAAAATTTTATTATTCGACTCGAGGATTGGACGTTTTGTTACACTTGGCTTTTCCAAAATCAGATTAAAAGCAGCCTCCTTGTTTAGAATGCTTTGCTGAACTGTTGGTGCCAATTGACGCCAGGTGGTACCTTTTTTATTGAGGAGGGCCTCCCATCCTACCTTTGCCGCCCATTCTTCAAGCTTTGTTTTGGTAATCCCCTTCTTTTTGTAATCGTGAAATTCAAAATCTACTTGATGTTGCTTGAGCCAGTCTAAAGCTTTTTTAACTGTATTGCAATTGGGAATGCCGTAAACTATCATTTTTATTTATTTAATCTTGTCATGGTGAGCTCAGCACCTGCGCTAACAAAGCTGTAGATCATTTCAATACTACGATCGATGAGCGCTGGCAGTTCCGCTTGTTCTTCCGGATCGAAACCGCTCAACACGTAATCAACTTGTCTGCCCTTCGGGAAATTATCGCTAATACCAAAACGGATACGCGGATAATTATTGTGCCCCAGGGTTTGTTCAATATTTTTTAAACCATTATGGCCAGCACTGCTTCCTTTGGGTTTTAAGCGGATGGTACCAAAAGGGAGAGCCAGGTCATCTACAATTACCAATACATTTTCAATGGGAATTTTCAATTCCTGCATCCAGTAATTGAGTGCCTTACCACTGAGGTTCATATAAGTAGTTGGCTTTATGAGGTGCAGTTTTTTGCCTTTATAATTCACTTCGGTATAAGCTGCCAGGCGAAGCGTGGTAAAGCTGGCCCCGGTTTCTTTGGCCAGTTGATCTAAGACCATGAAGCCGATGTTATGCCGGGTATCGGCATACTCGGGTCCAATGTTTCCTAAACCAACAATGAGGAATTTCATGTGGAACAAATATAGGAAAAGAAGTATGGACTTGTGAGTTCTGAATTTCCTGTCTGTGTTAAA
This sequence comes from Sphingobacteriaceae bacterium, assembly GCA_947459195.1. Classification (GTDB taxonomy): domain Bacteria; phylum Bacteroidota; class Bacteroidia; order Sphingobacteriales; family Sphingobacteriaceae; genus JAIPAN01. Next base: position 3,025 of record CANHCS010000060.1, on the reverse strand, counting down.
TGCGGAATTTAGAATTCGCTGACAAAAAGCTCACGCTATCCAAACTAAAATTTTTCGAATAGACTGCCATTTGCCATCCTTTTGCATTTTCAATATTTCCAACTCCCCAGAACCGCATTGCAATCCACAATTAACTTCATAGTAGAATAATGCAATATTACCTTCTAAGTTGAAAAGAGGAAAATAAATATGATGTGTATTAAATGATGGAAATAAACGCTCTTGCTCTGACCGATCATCCTGAATAAGTAAAATCTTGTTAATGGATTTTAATTGATCAGCATTCAAAATTCGAGTGTCTTTCCAAAGACGAAGCTGATCTTTCATATACTTTAAATCATCCTCATCTATTAGTGAAGCAATGAGCACCGCTGAATCATTTTTAGAAAAAGGATTTTTTCTGTCTAAAAAAGAAAAATTCAATAAATTCTCTAAGCTATTGACGGTTTCCACTTTCGTCAAAGTTTCGATAGCCAGTTTATCCCTTTTGTTGAAATTATGGTAATAATCATTCAGAAACCGATAGGTCCGTTTTTCTAGTTTTCTAGATTGGGCTAAGCAAGGGCCTGACATAAAAACACAGATTAATGAAGATATGATAACTTTGTTTAACCAATTCATAATTATTCTGCAATACAATTTAAGCCGTCTTCACCTCTACGAAATTTGGAATTCAACGTAATTATTTCATTCGCTTGACCAGGATTCAAATTTTTAAAGTTGTACCAAATTAAAGTACTCATTAGCCCTTGCCAGGATAATGCATTTGCTTCTAACCTAGATATCGATTGTGGGTATAATTGAATTAAAATTTCTGCCATATATTCTCTGTAAGTATTTGCCATTTCTTCGTGATCGAATTTGTGCAACTTGTTCTGTGTTTCAAAAAATGCATGGAGGCTTTCATGAAGCATAGTTACTGTTGAAAACTCTCTACTGGCATTCGGCAAAATTCGACCATTTAACTTTATAAATAAGGTTATATGACCATCACTATCAATTGTATTTTGGTCATCAAATGAGCCATAAATATTATCAGGGAAATCATATGATTCGCTGAAATTCAGATCAAGTGTTTTACTTTCCTGAAAAATATTCTTTAAAATAAATCCTATTTGATTTTTGAAATCATGATTGAGGAGATTATTAAGCGTGCTTCTTAAACAGGGATTCTGCAAATGATTTTCAATCTCTTTTACCTGGTCAAAATCATTATCCGGAGGAGATTGTGGATCATCATTTCTTCTGCCTCCACCACCTCCGCCACGGGGACGTTCCTCATAATCGGGTGGCTGTGGACCACCCTGGCCACCACCTCCATAGCCTCCATCACCAAATCCTCCGCCTCCGCCAAGTCCTCCGGGATTGCCCCAGCCGCCACCGCCAGGTCCACCAAAGCCACCTCCGCCTGAATTACCGCTTCCGCCACCACCGGTTTCATCGCAGATGAATTCTACTTCATACATCCGCTGTTCATTCTCTGTCACAATTACATCGCAGTCTTCTTCTGCTTCCATCATATTTTGTGGATCATTTTGATTTTTTCCACCCGGCTTAGTTTTCAAAACTGGATTAGCCAAGAAGATGTAGTGACCTTTGTTCACTTTCCGAAAAGTCTTGATCGGCCTTCCCCACCAATCTTCCACGATGATGATGCCGCTGAAGGATCGGCCGGCTTCATGGCGGTGTGCCCAGTAATCGGCATCGGGTATTTGTGTGACCACTTCGTACCGGTAGCGGCCTTGCTGATCTTTGTGTACCAACAGGTAACTGAGTTGGGCCAAAGGCACTGCTTGCTTATTCTGCCCTATCACTAAACTGATTGATCCTTTGTAACGAAGCGGCACCTTGAAACCTGCCCCAACAGAAAGCTGCACGGCTTCTGCCTGCTCCCATAAGGGTGTTTTGCTCGCCCGATGGCGGGGATTGTTGGGCATGGCCTGCAAACGCTGACCTTGTATCTGCCGGTTAAAGTGCAGGCGACTTTCGCCCAGCAGGCTGGCTCGTGGTTGGATCTTCGAATCGAGATCGAATGATTCTTCTTTCTGGCAGGAATTGAAAAGTAATAATAGCAGCAGGCTGAGGAGGAGCCCTTTTTGAAAAGGACGCAAAGGTATGTTTGTTTGCATAGGCTTTTTAGATTAGGAAACCCTAAAAGCCTGAATTTTGTTTGGAAGAGAGGCAGATTTTTTTTAGACAATCGACTATAAACCCGATTGTAGCGGATACCGGCCCGGAGTCCAAGGCCTGTGCAGTATGAGCGGAAAGCGGGAAAGAAGAAATGAAGACTTAGTGCCTTTAATTTTCAAGAGCGGTTGCGCATCCACTACGTGGAATCAGAATGACGTACGATCTAGATCCTTCGACAAACTCAGGATGACGAGAAGATTAGATACAAAAAAGCCCCGATGGATATCGGGGCTTCTCTGTATGAACTTTACAAGGATTAACCTTTAGCGGCTTCCTGCTCAGCTTGTTTCAAGGCACGTGACATTACCACAGATACGATGGTATCGTCAGCGTTATTGGTAATTTGGAAATTAGGGAAGTTCAACTCTCCTACTCTTACCGATTTTCCCAATTCAAGTGACTCCATAGCTACTTCTACGTACTGAGGCATGTCTTTAGGGAATGCTTTAACACGTAGTTTACGTAATTTCTGGATCAATTTACCCCCCATTTTCACACCAGGTGAAGTTCCAGTTAATTTTACAGGGATCTCCATTACAAATGGTTTCGTGTCATTTAAACGAAGGAAATCTACGTGCAAAATTTGTTCGGTTAAAGGATGGAATTGGATGTCTTGCAGAATGGCTTTCGCTTTGGTACCTTCTACATCAATGTCAACGAAATGAACGTCTGGCGTGTAAACCAAACCTTTCAAATCAGCTGCGGACACTGCAAAGTGGATTTGATCTGCTCCACCATAAAGAACTGCAGGCACTTTGCCTTCGTAACGCAATTCTTTAGCGTCTCTTTTCCCTACGTTCTCTCTACGAGAACCGCTAATAGCAATTGATTTCAT
>CANHCS010000059.1 GCA_947459195.1 Sphingobacteriaceae bacterium | reverse complement strand
CCTATATCGGCGGTGTCCACCTCTTCCCATTCCGAACAGAGAAGTTAAGCCCGCCAGAGCCAATGGTACTGCGGTAACACGTGGGAGAGTAGGTCGGTGCCCTATTTTATAAAAGCTCTGCGATTCATTTCGCAGGGCTTTTTTTGTTTGTGCACTTATTTATTATTTCCAACCATACAATCTCTGGCAGATGTGTATCTTTGGTTTTACCCTAAACTCATGCAAAAAGAAATTCCTGTTGATTCGAGAAAAGAAGTAATGGCCTACCTCGAGCCTTTTATGGAAGGTGAAATGGCGACTTATCTAAAGCCAGTAGAAGAGTTATGGCAACCTACTGATTTCCTCCCCGATGCGAGTAAGGATTCTTTCTTTGCAGATGTTAAGGAGTTGCAGGAGCATGCTCAACACCTACCTTATGATTTATTGGCGGTTTTAATTGGTGATACCATTACCGAGGAAGCTTTACCCACTTATGAGTCATGGTTAATGATGGTAGATGATGTTTCACGAAATGAGCAAGGTGGCTGGATGAAATTTTTGCGTGGTTGGACTGCCGAAGAAAATCGTCATGGTGATTTGTTGAATAAATATTTATATCTCACCGGACGGGTAGATATGCGTGCCATGGAGGTTTCAACCCACTATTTGATCAAAGATGGTTTTGATATTCAAACTGACAATGATCCTTATCGTACGTTTGTATACACCTCATTCCAGGAATTAGCGACCAATCTTTCTCACCGTCGTGTGGCTTCTTTAGCCAAACAAGTTGGAGATAAATTATTAGCAAAAATGTGTGGTGTAATTGCTTCGGATGAGGCTCGTCATGCGAAAGCCTACATTTCTTTGATCAAAAAAGCTTTTGAAGTAGATGCCAATCAGGTAATGTTGGCTTTTGAGGACATGATGAAAAAGAAAATTGTGATGCCGGCACATTTATTGCGTGAGGTAGGATTAAAAGTGGGCCAAACTTTTGGTCACTTTACCGATGCTGCACAACGTTCTGGTGTTTATACCGCCACTGATTATGTAGATATATTAAAAGATCTGATTGCAGAATGGCAGATTGAGAGCATGCGTGATTTGAATGAAGCTGGAGAAAAAGCCAGAGATTATGTAATGGCCCTGCCCGATCGTTTGATGCGCATTGTAGACCGAATGAAGACACCAAGTCTGGAATATAAATTCAGCTGGATACATGGATAAACAAAAAGCCCCGAATTTCGGGGCTTTTTTATGATATTACATGTTTCGTCGGTATTGACCACCCACTTGATACAAAGCCTGTGAAATTTGACCCAAAGAACAAGTTTTGCAAACTTCCATCAAGCTTTCAAATATATTTTCTCCCCTTAAAGCCTTTTCCTGTAGCTTTTTCAAGCTATCTGCTGCTGTATCTTTGTTTCTTTGCTGGAAAGCTTCTAAAGCTGCGATTTGGAATTGTTTTTCTTCTTCAGTGGCTCTGATCACCTCAGCAGGCACAATAGTCGGCGATCCTTTTTTGTTTAAGAAAGTATTGACACCAATAATTGGGTATTCGCCGGTATGTTTAAGGGTTTCATAATACAGACTTTCTTCCTGTATTTTACTACGTTGATACATGGTTTCCATGGCACCCAGTACGCCACCGCGTTCATTAATTCGTTTGAATTCTGTGAGCACGGCGTCCTCCACCAAATCTGTCAGTTCTTCGATGATAAACGCACCTTGCAGCGGATTTTCATTCTTGGCTAAACCTAATTCGCGATTGATGATCAACTGAATAGCCATCGCCCTACGAACCGATTCTTCTGTTGGGGTCGTAATTGCTTCATCGTAAGCATTGGTATGCAATGAGTTACAGTTATCGTAAATCGCATACAAGGCTTGTAGCGTAGTTCTGATATCGTTGAAATCGATTTCCTGGGCATGTAAAGAACGGCCGGAGGTTTGAATATGATATTTCAGTTTCTGCGAGCGATCATTGCCTTTGTATTTTTGTTTGATGGCTTTTGCCCAAATTCTTCTGGCTACGCGACCAATTACCGAATATTCCGGATCGATACCATTAGAGAAGAAGAACGACAGGTTCGGCGCAAAGTCGTCAATCTTCATTCCTCTGCTTAAGTAATACTCCACGTATGTGAAACCATTACTCAGGGTAAATGCTAATTGTGTAATTGGATTTGCTCCGGCTTCCGCAATGTGATATCCCGAAATGGATACTGAATAAAAATTGCGGACTTTATTTTGGATGAAATAATCCTGCACATCACCCATCATGCGTAATGCAAATTCTGTAGAAAAAATACAGGTGTTTTGCGCCTGGTCTTCTTTTAAAATATCGGCTTGAACGGTACCTCTTACGGTAGATATTGCGGTGGCCTTGATTTGATCATATACTTCTTTAGGTAAAACCTGATCACCAGTTACGCCCAATAACATTAATCCTAAACCATTGTTGCCTTCGGGTAGTGGTGAATTGTAAATAGGTCTTTTAGCTCCTTTTTTGCGATAAATCTCCTCAATTTTAGCTTCTACCTCTTTCTCCAAGCCATTGGCATTAATGTATTTCTCACATTGCTGGTCGATGGCTGCATTCATGAAAAAGCCTAGTAACATCGGTGCAGGACCGTTGATGGTCATGGAAACTGATGTTGCAGGATCGCAAAGATCAAAACCTGAATACAATTTTTTGGCATCATCAAGCGTAGCAATACTCACACCGGCATTCCCAATTTTACCGTAAATGTCTGGCCGAGTATGTGGATCTTCCCCGTAAAGTGTAACCGAGTCAAAAGCCGTTGATAAACGATGAGCTGGTTGATCTAAGGATACGTAATGGAAGCGTTTGTTGGTTCGCTCAGGTCCGCCCTCTCCAGCAAACATCCGTGTGGGATCTTCTCCATCCCGCTTTAGCGGAAACACACCGGCGGCATATGGAAATTCACCGGGTACATTTTCGGTCAATAACCAACGTAAAATATCGCCCCAAGCCTCGTATTTAGGCAAGGAAATTTTAGGTATGCGTAATTGCGAAAGTGAGGTGTGGTACAAAGATTGACGGATTTCTTTATCGCGTACTTTGTAAACAAATTCATCTTCGCGGTAGCGTTTTAAAGTATCGGGCCATTCGCGGAGCAATCGTTTACATTCGCCATCCAGATTTTCTTCGTATTGATGGTATAATTGTTCCAGCTGAGTTAAACTTTCTTCCTGTTTTTTGCCTTTTTCTTTTAAAAGATCGATGGTGCCCTTTAATTGATACATTCGTTGGGCAATGTCTACTTGCTTAGCTACCCATTCATTATATTCTTGATTAGCCTCCGCAATTTCAGCCAAGTAGCGGGTCCGGTCAGGTGGAATGATGTATACTTTTTCTGCTTCACTCGGATTTAAATCGGATTTAGCATTAAAGTCTACACCGGTTTTATTTTTGATGCTTTGCATCAGGGCAGCGAATAAGCCGTTCATGCCCGGATCGTTAAACTGCGAAGCCATGGTGCCAAAAATCGGCAGGCTTTCATCGTCTGCATCAAACAGTTGATGATTGCGTTTATACTGTTTGCGAACATCACGTAAGGCATCCAGTGCACCTCGTTTATCAAATTTATTAATGGCCACCAGGTCGGCAAAATCGAGCATATCAATTTTTTCCAGCTGGGTAGCAGCTCCAAATTCGGGAGTCATCACATACAAGGAAACATCGCAATGCTCGGTGATTTCGGTATCGGATTGGCCGATTCCTGAGGTCTCTACAATGATTAGATCATAGGCAGCAGCCTTACAGATCTCCACCGATTCTTGTACATATTTAGACAAGGCCAGATTGGCTTGGCGGGTAGCCAGGGAACGCATGTAAATCCTTGGATTATTGATGGCGTTCATCCGGATGCGGTCGCCCAACAAGGCACCTCCTGTTTTCCGTTTAGATGGATCTACAGATATGATGGCCATGGTTTTGTCGGTTTCAATGAGAAAACGACGAACCAATTCATCTACCAATGATGATTTCCCGGCACCACCGGTCCCAGTGATACCCAGAACTGGGATGGTTTTGCTCCCAATCAGTTTTTTAATTTCCTGTAAAAAAGCTTCAGCTTCCTGCGGCAAGTTCTCCGCAACCGTAATGGCCGCTGCAATAGCCGGAATTTCTTTTTTACCAATTCCTTTAATTTCTCCATTCAGATGTGTTCGGGTCGGGAAATCGCAATGCTCCAGCATGTCATTGATCATGCCTTGTAGCCCCATTCTTCTACCATCATCTGGCGAATAAATATTCGCGATACCGTATGCTTTTAGTTCTTCAATTTCTTGAGGAAGGATCACGCCACCTCCGCCACCAAAAATTTTAATATGCCCGGCTCCTCTTTCGTTCAATAAATCGTACATGTATTTGAAGTACTCGAGATGCCCGCCTTGGTAGGAGGTCATGGCAATACCTTGTACATCTTCTTGAATGGCACAGTTCACTACTTCATCCACAGAGCGATTATGCCCTAAGTGAATCACTTCAGCACCAGAAGATTGTAAAATACGACGAATGATATTGATGGTGGCATCGTGACCGTCAAATAATGAAGCGGCGGTTACGAAACGGACTTTGTGTTTAGCTTGATAAACAGCAGTAGCTTCCATACGGTATAATTGGTGTTCAAAGGTACAAAAAAATGTGCTTTGAACCCTTGTTTAGGTCAACCGCTGGTCACATCTGTAAACAAAAAATGAGGGAAATTTTCCCTCATTTCTGTTTCAAATTGGATGATTTTATTTGCTTTCGACTTTAGAACGACCGCCATGAGAAGCTTTTCCGCCTTTACTGGCTATTTCTCTCTGTTTCTCCGCATCCATCGATGCAAAACCTCTTTTAGAAGTATCGCCTTTTTTGCCTTGGTTGGAGCCTTGTCCGCCTTGGCTATTCTGATTTGTTGCCATTTTTTTACTCTTTTTTGTTATTGATGTTATAAAATATAAGCGCTTACGTAAATTCTAACACCGATTAACAATGGATGTTTTTAGATTTTTAAAAAATAGTGAAGCGGTCATTCTATCTCCGGAGCTTGGCTTAATGTGTATCTTTACGACCAAAATAAAAAACATGGGTACGCCATTAGATTATGGACAAAAGCCTTACCGGCATTACGGCGCTTATCTTCGCGAGAAGTACGATGGTAAGCGGGTTTTTAAGATCATTGCCGATGGCGGTTTCACTTGCCCCAATCGTGATGGCAGTAAAGGTTATGGAGGATGTACTTATTGCAATGTAGATTCTTTCACCCCCGAACTGTCCAGAAAATTGCCCACCATCCGCGAACAAATTGAGCAAGGTATGGAGCGAGCCATCAAGGGTTATGGAGCCGAAAAATTCATCATCTACTTTCAGCCAAATACCAATACCTACGCTCCCACGCATTACCTCAAAAGTTTGTACGATGAGGCATTGAGCATCAATACAGAAAATATTGTGGGCCTATCGGTAGGAACCCGACCTGATTGTATCGATTTTGAGAAGATTGCTTTACTCGAAAGCTATTCAGACCGTTTTGATGTGGACTTGGAAATGGGGATGGAATCTATCCATAACGAAACTTTGGCGCAGATTAACCGTGGCTGTACCCATGAGGAACTGGAACAGGCGCTGGAATTGGCAAAAAATACGAAACTCGACCTCTGTGTGCACACCATTTTTGGCTTCCCCTGGGAAACGAAAGAAATGATGTTGGCTTACGCCGATGAGATCAATCGCTTTCCTCAAATTAAGTTTGTGAAATTGCATCACCTGCATATTGTGGAAGGATCCATTATGGGGGTGAAATACAAGCGAGAGCCGTTTAAGCTATTCAGTTTAGAAGAATATACCGAGTTTCTCTCTGAATTTATTCCGCTCTTGCGGCCGGATATCGTCATTCAGCGAACATTTGGTCTTGCCGATTATGATCTGCTAATTGCGCCGAATTGGGGTCTTAAAAAATCAGAGATTCAGTTATACATTGACAAGGGATTGGAAAGCAGAGGAGCGATCCAAGGTAGTCGATATCAACCAAAAGTATTGGCTTAAGCCGGAAACTTTCCGAACAATTCTTCTACTTTTTTCTCGCGGTAGTCAAAAATACCTCTCACTTCGTTCTCCACTAAAATGCTGTTGGCAATACGGCCAATAAATCCGTAAGGGATGGCGTAGTTGATGATATCCGTCATGTGAACACCGCCTTTAATTTCTTCGAAATGGTGTTGGTGATGCCAAAGTGCGTAGGGGCCAAAACGCTGCTCATCTACAAAATATTTACCTTCTTGCACATGAGTGATTTCGGTCATCCAGTTTAATTTGATTCCTAAGAGCGGTGAAACTTTGTAGGTGATGATCATTCCCGGATACATCTTCTGGCCTTCTTTAAAATCAGAAGTGATGATGAATCCCATATGATCGGGAGTTATTTTCGCTAGGTTAAGTGGAGAAGAGAAAAAATCCCAAGCCTGCTCCAAAGAAATGGGCAGCTTTTGTTCAAATTTCAGCTGATAGGTTTTCATGTTGCAAAACTACATGTTGCAACACATTAACCTTGCCGCTGATTGTAACAGTTCAGTCAATTTAATGCACCATCTTATTGGCGCAAGCCGAACTGGCAAATGCTTCCGGCTTGGCTTTGAACACAAAGCCCATGCTGAGTATGTAGCCCATGGCTTCATGCAGGGCGGCATTCGACTTAAACTGCGGATTGGTGTTGATGTCAGCATGTACTTCCAAGTCAACCTCATACAGATCGAGCAGATCGCAAAGTTTGTAGGCGGTTTCGATTGATTTTTGCACCTCGGTGAGCATACGTTCTTTGATGCTCATTTTTTGTGAAGTACGTTCTTGATGGATGAACATGAATCCGCCTTTTTGCTCACGTAGAAATACGATAACAGTGGCAAAATCGGTCACAGCACCTTTTACTTGAGAGTCGGTACCGATACAAACCTTCAGTTTATTGCCCAAGTTGTATTCCCGTTCAATTACTTGTTCCACTTCTGCAAGGATGGGGGTTTGGAGAATTTCTCCGTTGAATTTTTTCCAGGTCATAATTCTTCGTTTGATTTACAGACCGCTGGAGGTCTTATAAAAATAAAAGAATTATGACCGGAAAAAAGAGATTTGTGTATTATTTATTTGTTAACATATTAACAATCAGGTATTAACCGACGAGCCTTTTATAGCGGATGCGTTTAGGTCCGGTATCGCCCATGCGTTTCTTCCTGTTTTCTTCATAATCAGTGTAATTCCCTTCAAAAAACACCACTTGAGAATCACCTTCAAAAGCAATGATATGCGTACAGATGCGATCCAGGAACCAGCGGTCGTGGGAGATGATGACTGCACAACCGCCAAAGTTTTCCAAACCCTCTTCCAAAGAGCGCAGCGTGTTTACATCAATATCGTTGGTTGGCTCATCTAGTAATAAAACATTGGAGCTTTTTTTCAGGGTGATGGCCAAATGCACCCGATTGCGCTCACCCCCAGAAAGGATATCCACTTTTTTCTGTTGGTCGGCACCGTTGAAATTAAATTTAGAAACATAGGCTCTTGAGTTTACCGGACGGTTGCCTAATAGCACGTTGTCCAGCCCATCGGTAATATTTTCCCAAACCGATTTCTCCGGATCCAGGTCATCGTGCATTTGATCTACATAGCCTAATGCCACGGTTTCACCCACACGGAAAGTTCCCTTATCGGGCTGTTCCTGACCGGTAATCAAACGGAAAAGTGTGGTTTTACCGGCACCATTTGGTCCGATGATCCCGACAATGCCAGCTGGTGGAAGCGAAAAATTCAGGTTTTCGAACAGGATTTTATCCCCGTATGATTTGCTCACATTTTGCGCCTCAATTACAACATTCCCCAAACGAGGACCCGGTGGAATGAAAAGCTCCAATTTTTCTTCCCTTTCCTTAGTTTCTTCCGAAGCGAGTTTCTCATAATTAGATAAACGGGCTTTCGATTTAGCATGACGGGCTTTTGGGGCCATGCGCACCCATTCCAATTCACGCTCCAATGTTTTTTGGCGTTTGCTTTCCGTTTTCTCTTCCTGAGCCAAACGTTTTGATTTTTGATCTAACCAGGATGAATAATTTCCCTTCCATGGAATACCTTCTCCGCGATCTAATTCCAAAATCCACCCGGCTACATTATCTAGGAAATAACGGTCGTGAGTAACGGCGATCACCGTCCCTTTGTATTGTTTCAAGTGTTGCTCCAGCCAATCGATACTCTCTGCATCCAAGTGGTTGGTGGGTTCATCCAATAATAAAACATCTGGCTCTTGCAGCAGTAAACGGCACAAAGCCACACGGCGGCGCTCTCCTCCTGACAAAGTGGCAATCTTGGTATCCGCATCAGGGCAACGGAGGGCATCCATGGCACGCTCCAGTTTGCTGTCTAGTTCCCAGGCATTGGTGGCATCAATTTTATCTTGCAGTTCTCCCTGTCGGGCCAAGAGCTTGTCCATTTCATCGGGGTTTTCGTAAACCTCCGGCAAGCCGAATTTCTCGTTGATTTCTTCGTATTCTTTTAGAACAGCTGTAATTTCAGCTACGCCCTCCTCTACAATTTCTTTAACCGTTTTATTGGCATCTAACTCCGGTTCTTGCGCTAAATAACCAACCGTATAGCCCGGTGAAAAAACCACTTCACCCTGAAAAGATTTATCAATACCGGCGATGATTTTGAGGAGGGAAGACTTACCCGAACCGTTCAATCCGATCACCCCGATCTTCGCTCCATAAAAAAAGGAGAGGTAAATATTTTTGAGTACTTGTTTCTGTGGCGGATGAATTTTATTCACTCCAGCCATGGAAAAAATTATTTTTTCGTCTGACATCTTTGCTGATTAAAGTCCGCAAATATCGCCATTTTCGTCACATCTGCGTAATTTGGAGTAAGATATTCGCTTAAACATCGTTTTAAACTAAAATGGTTCAATTGTTGATAAAACTTTACAAAAAACGCTCTTGGAATCCTGTAATTAATTAATAGATTAGG
>CANHCS010000058.1 GCA_947459195.1 Sphingobacteriaceae bacterium | reverse complement strand
TCAGCGGGAAAACAGGAACTAAGTATACTAAATTGATCATGCTCGGTTTACCACTTTAACTTGTTCAATACATTGATATCGATGGAGTTCGTGTTGCGATACACCATCACGATAATGGCCAAACCAACCGCCACTTCTGCAGCAGCCAGCGCCATGATAAAAAATACAAATACCTGTCCGGCGGCATCTCCGCGGTAAGCGGAAAAAGCAGTCAGCAATAGGTTAACCGCATTCAACATCAATTCAATCGACATAAAAATCACAATAGCATTTCTGCGGATCAATACGCCCATGACGCCAATGGCGAAAATGACAGCACTTAACAGGATATAATGATTTAATGGAATGCCTTGGATGGCTTGTGTGATATTTTCCATGCGTTTAGGCTTCTTTTTTGGCTAATAATACCGCACCTACCATGGCTGATAACAACAGCAAGGAAGAAATTTCGAACGGTAATAAAAATTCGTTGAACAATACTTTACCCAGGTTCTTCACCAATCCTAAACCCGGGTTGGTTAAAACGACCGGATTAGACACGTTTAGGGCCTTAACTGATCCCACCAGGGTAACCAATAAACACATGCCGGCAACTACGCCTGCCATTTTCAGTAGGTTGGATTTGGCGGGCTCGGTGTCCTTATTCAGGTTGAGTAACATCAATACAAATAAGAAAAGTACCATGATGGCTCCCATGTACACAATGAAGTTCACAATGGCCAAAAACTGGGCATTGAGCAAAACGTAATGGATGGTAAAGGTGAAAAAGGTAATGATCAGGTACAATACACTGTGCACCGGATTTTTAGAAAAAATCACCAACAGCGAAAAGAATACTGATAAAAAGGCGGCTAAATAGAATAGTGACTGGCTCATTGCTTGATCAATTCGGTTAGGGGTTTTTCAACCAGTTTATCTTTTCCGTAAATGAAATCTTTACGCAGGTAATCAGCCGGAACAATTGGGCCATCCAGGTAAATTGCCTCTTTCGGACAAGCTTCTTCGCACAAACCGCAGAAAATACAACGCAGCATATTGATCTCGTACGTAGCGGCATATTTCTCTTCGCGGTACAAAGCTTCTTCGCCTTTTTTACGCTCGGCAGCTACCATGGTGATGGCTTCCGCCGGACAAGAAAGTGCACACAAACCGCAGGCAGTGCAACGTTCACGTCCTTCTTCATCGCGTTTAAGCGAGTGCATACCCCGCCAGTTTTCAGAAAACTCACGCTCCACCTCCGGATAGAAAATCGTTTCCTTCGGTTTAAACATATGTCGGAAAGTAATGGCCATGCCTTTGAAAATTGCAGGGAGGTACATGCGCTCCCAGAAATTCATTGGCTTCTGCTCTAATACTTTCTTTCTGTTACTTAATGACTCCATCTTAAAATCCGTTTACAAATGCTACAACTAGACCTGTAATCACAATATTGGCAATGGCAAGTGGAATCAACACTTTCCAGCCCAGGTTCATCAACTGATCGTAGCGGAAACGCGGAATCGTCCAGCGTACCCACATGAAGAAGAAAATGAACGCAAATATTTTAATGAACAAGACGCCCATGCCCAGCAATGGACCAAAGGTTGGGCCTAGCAAACTGTTCATAAAATCCATACCCGGATAGTTGTATCCACCAAAATACAAGGTGGCCATTACTGCCGAGGATACGAACATGTTGATGTATTCAGCAAACAGGAAAAAGCCCAGCTTCATCGACGAATACTCGGTATGGTAACCGCCTACCAATTCGGTTTCACACTCCGGCAAATCGAATGGCGTACGGTTGGTTTCAGCGAAAGCGCAAACTAAAAAGATCAAAAAGCCTAAAGGCTGATAGAACACATTCCATTGGAAACCATGCTGCTGCTCTACAATGTCTTTTAAACTCAAACTATTGGTCACCAATAATAAGGCGATGATGGACAAGCCCATCGGAATTTCGTAACTGATGTTTTGTGAGGCGGCACGAATGGCGCCCATCAACGAGAATTTGTTATTCGATGCCCAACCACCGATCATGATGCCGTACACACCCAAAGAAACCACCCCAAAAATGTACAAGATACCCACGTTGATGTCGGTAGCTTGCAAGGCGATGGTTCTGCCAAATAATTGGATATCCTGACCCCATGGAATCACGGCAGAGCCGATACAGGCGGTCAAGATAGCCAGCGAAGGGCCGGCAATAAATAAGAATTTGTTGGATTGGGTAGGGATGATTTCCTCTTTCAAGAACATCTTCACCCCATCGGCCAAAGGCTGGAACATACCGCCCGGTCCGGCACGGTTGGGCCCCACACGGTCTTGCAAAAAGGCAGCAATTTTACGCTCAGCCAGGGTAGAGTACATAGCTACCAGCAAGCTCAGGGCAAAAATCACCGTAATGAATATAAATTTCTCTATAACGAATGCGATTTCCATTAGCTTTTCTTAGTTCTTTCGAATTCTTCTTTGTTGGAAGCCATTAATGCCGGATTCTGCTGAATAACCGGAAGCGGTTTCAATGTTTCGTAATGATTAGATGAAATTACCGAGGTGTTGGCAATGGCACGAGGACCCTCAATCACCCAATCGCTGGTCTTTTTCTTATCGAAACGGCAGGTATTGCAAATGAACTCTTCCACTTCATTGTACTCATCTTTACGGGCGGTTACACGAATCACTTCTTCACCCTTGTACCATAAAGTTACCTTACCCGAACAGGTAGGACAATCGCGATGGGCATCTACCGGCTTGGTAAACCATACGCGGTTTTTAAAACGGAAGGTTTTATCGGTTAAGGCACCTACCGGGCATACATCAATCACGTTTCCGGAGAAATCGTTATCAATGGCTTTCTCAATGTAGGTAGAGATCTCGGCATGGTCACCACGGCCAATTACACCATGGCAACGACCGTCGGTAATTTGGTCGGCCACGTAGGTACAACGGTAGCACAGAATGCAACGATTCATGTGCAATTGGATTTTATCACCGATATCGATACGTTCAAAAGTACGACGATCGAACTCGTAACGAGTTTGAGCCGCACCGTGCTCAAAGCCCAAATCTTGTAAACTACACTCACCTGCCTGATCACAAACGGGGCAATCTAATGGGTGATTGATCAATAGCATTTCCACCACACCTTCTCGGGCTTCCACCACCTCTGGTGAGGTAATGTTTTCCACTTCCATCCCATCCATCACGGTAGTACGACAGCTGGCAACCAGTTTAGGCATGGGCCGAGGATCTTTTTCAGAGCCTTTGCTCACTTTGACCAAACAAGTGCGGCATTTACCGCCGCTACCTTCCAGTTTAGAATAGTAGCACATGGCCGGAGGAACGATGTCGCCACCAATCTGCCTTGCGGCATTCAGGATGGTGGTTCCCGGCGCTACTTCTACGGAAATTCCGTCTATCGTTACTTTAACTTTATCAGACATGGTGAACGATTAAATCTTTATACAGTTTGTGCAATCTGCGGAAGCGGGTCGGCATAATGTGCCAGGCCGTAATTGCCCTTTAAGGCTTCCTGCGGATGCGTTACATGCCATTCGAACTCATCGCGGAAATGGCGGATGGCACTGGCTACCGGCCAGGCTGCCGCATCTCCCAATGGACAAATGGTATTTCCTTCAATTTGTTTAGCAACATTAACCAATAAGTCGATGTCGCTCATGGTACCGTGACCGTATTCTAAACGGTGCAATACTTTTTCCATCCATCCGGTACCCTCACGGCAAGGCGAACATTGTCCGCAGCTTTCGTGGTGGTAAAAACGGCTGAAGTTCCAGGTATTTCGAACGATGCAGGCATCTTCATCCAATACCACAAAACCACCCGAACCCAGCATGGTACCGGTAGCAAAACCACCATCTGATAATGACTCGTAAGTCATCAGGCGGTTTTCACCGTTCGTGGTTTTTAAAATCAAATTAGCTGGCAAAATAGGCACCGATGAACCACCGGCTACAACGGCTTTGAGGCGTTTGCCATTGGCAATTCCACCACAGTATTCTTCTGAATAAATGAATTCTTCTACCGAAACACCCAGTTCAATTTCGTAAACACCAGGTTTGTTGATATTGCCTGAAGCAGAGATCAGTTTGGTTCCGGTACTGCGTCCGATTCCAATTTTGGCGTATTCATCGCCACCTTCGTTTACGATTGGTACTACGGCAGCGATAGATTCTACGTTGTTCACTACCGTTGGGCAGCCATATAAACCAGATACTGCCGGGAATGGCGGTTTGATACGTGGGTTACCACGTTTTCCTTCAAGCGACTCCAATAAAGCAGTTTCTTCTCCGCAGATATAAGCACCGCCACCTGGCTGTACGTACAGTTCAAGGTCGAACCCTGAACCTAAAATATTTTTTCCTAAAAATCCGGCTGCTTTAGCTTCCGCGATGGCTTTTTCGAGGATACGGATTTGCGGCATCATCTCGCCACGAACATAAATGTAAGAAGTATTGGCTCCCAAAGCGTAGCTCGACACAATCATTCCCTCGATCAATAAGTGAGGGATGTTGGTCATCAGGTAGCGGTCTTTAAAAGTACCGGGCTCTGATTCGTCGGCGTTGCACACCAGGTAGCGTGGCACTCCTTCTGGCTTAGCCAAAAAGCTCCACTTCATCCCGGTAGGGAAACCTGCTCCACCACGGCCACGAAGACCTGATTTTTTCACTTCTTCTACCACATCGTCGGGCGAAAGGCTTTTCAGAGCCTTCTCCACCGCACGGTATCCTCCCTGCTTACGATAAACATCGAAAGTGTTGATACCGGGTACGTTAATGTGTTCAAATAATAGTTTGCGAGCCATTTATTTTTTCTTTAACTCCTCAATTAGGGTATCGAGTTTATCTGCGGTTAAGTTTTCGTAATAGGTATAATCCGGACCAATTTGTAAAACCGGAGCCATACCACAGGCGGCTAAACACTCTACACCTCTCCAGCTGAATAGGCCGTCTTTGGTCACTTCGCCTTCTTTCACCCCTAATTTTTTCTCCAGGTGATCCATTATTTTATCGGCACCCACCAATTGGCAAGGTCCAGTACGGCATACTTCTAACACATATTTACCCTGCGGTTGCAGGAAGAACATGGTGTAGAAGGTTGCTACCTCATATACTTCAATCGGTTGGATGTTCAGGTATTCGGCTACATTGTCCATCGCCGAAGGGCTTAGCCAACCATACTCAGCTTGCACGGCATGCAGGATAGGCAGCAAGGCTGATTTTTGTTTTCCTTGCGGATAACGCTGTACCATTTCATCGAACTGAGCGATGAGCTCTTTCGAGAAATTAATTTCCTGAGTTTCGGTTACCTTAAGCATCTAACTCTCCCGCAATAACGTTTAAACTACTCATGTTAATAATCGCATCAGAAAGCAACATACCACTGCTCATCGGGGCATACATCTGGTAATTGATGAAGCTCGGGCGGCGGAAGTGTAAACGGTATGGCGAACGTCCACCATCGTTTACGAGGTAGAAACCTAACTCTCCGTTACCGCCTTCTACGGCATGGTATACTTCTGTTTTTGGTGTCTCGATCTCTCCCATCACAATTTTGAAATGGTAAATCAAGGCTTCCATATTGTTGTACACGTCTTCCTTGGCCGGCAGGTAAAACTCCGGAACTTCGGCATGGAAAACGCCTTTTGGTTCTTTTTCTATTTTCTCGAGGGCTTGCTCAATGATGCGCAAACTTTGCCAAATTTCTTCATTACGAACAATGAAACGATCGTACACATCGCCAGTGGTACCTACCGGGATCTCGAAATCAAAATCCTGATAAGAAGCATAAGGCTCATTTACCCGAACATCATAATCTACACCGGTAGCTCTTAAAATTGGACCAGACCAGCTATAGTTCAATGCGGTTTCCGGATCAACAGCGGCTACGCCTGAAGTACGCTCAATGAAAATTCGGTTTCGGTTGAAGAGTGCTTCAAACTCTTTCATGATTGGCGGGAAGTTTTTGAGGAACTTACGGATCTTCGCGAAAGCGATATCATTAAAATCACGCTCAAAACCGCCAATACGGCCAATGTTAGTGGTTAAACGGGCACCGCAAATCTCTTCATAAATTTCGTAGATGTGCTCCCGCTCTTCCATCAGGTAAAGGAAACCAGTGAATGCTCCGGTATCTACCCCCAAAATACCATTACAGATCAAGTGATCGGAGATACGGGCCAATTCCATGATGATGACACGCATGTAGTCCACACGTTTCGGAGTCTGGATATCGAGCAGCTTTTCTACCGTCATGTGCCAGCCCATGTTGTTGATGGGTGATGAACAGTAGTTCAAACGATCGGTTAATGGAGTGATCTGATAAAACGGGCGGTGTTCCGCAATTTTTTCGAAGGCCCGGTGGATGTATCCGATGGTGGATACGCCGCTCACAATGCGTTCGCCATCCATCTCTAATACATTCTGGAATACACCATGCGTAGCGGGGTGGGTGGGACCTAAATTGAGGGTATGGGTCTCTTTTTGCGGGTCGTTATCTGTAAATACCGGATGGTTCATCATCTGCCGAAGAAATAATCTTTTTTATCTACACGGTTCGGGTCTTCTAATGGGTACTCTCTACGCATTGGGAAAACCGTCATCTCGTCCACGTTTAAAATACGGCGTAAATCCGGATGGCCTTCGAATTGGATACCGAAGAAATCGTAGGTTTCACGCTCCATCCAATTGGCACCTTTCCAGAGATTGCTTGCCGTTGGAATCACCGGCTTATCGGCCGGTAAAAATACTTTGATCCGTACCCGGATGTTATGGCGCAAACTGTGCAGGTGGTAAATCACCCCAATAGCCAATTCTTTCTCTGGGTAGTGGATTCCAGTGATATCGGTGAGGTAATTAAACTGGAGGTCTTTGTCTTCTTTTAAGAATTTTAAGACTTCTGTAATTGTGTCCTTACCGGTTTCAAAAGTTAACAAGCCATAAGGCTCTGCAGGCACAGAAATCTGGTCTGCGAAACGGGCCGTCAGCTTTTGAATTAATGAAGGGTTGGTTAATTTCTCCATTACTGGATTCCGTATTTTGCTAATAATTCTTTGTATTCAGGAGATTCGCGGCGACGTAATGATTCATTTTTCACCAACTCCTGTATTTTGTTGAATCCATCAATGATGGCTTCGGGGCGGGGCGGGCATCCGGGTACGTAAACGTCTACCGGAATCACCTCATCTATACCTTGCAGCACAGAATAAGTATCAAAAATACCACCACTTGAGGCGCAAGCACCTACCGCAATTACCCAACGGGGCTCAGCCATTTGTACATATACCTGGCGCAAAACGGGAGCCATTTTCTTGGCAATGGTTCCCATCACCATCAGCAAATCGGCCTGGCGTGGCGAGAAACTCGGACGCTCAGATCCGAAACGGGCAAAATCATAGTGCGAACCCATGGTAGCCATGAACTCGATGCCACAGCAAGAAGTAGCAAATGGCAAGGGCCACAAAGAATGTGAACGAGCTAAGCCAACTACTTTATCTAAAGAAGTAGCAAAAAAACCGGAGCCTTCTATTCCGGGAGGAGCCTCCACTATATTAATTTCGCTCATAATTGCCTTTTTTATAACCTCAGGGCACTATTTATTTAGCGCCCAAATGTAATGTTTAAACACCTTATTCCCAATCTAAAGCACCTTTTTTGAGCACATAAATAAAGCCCAATAAAAGGGTGCCCATGAAGATGAACATTTCGATGACACCGGCCCATCCAAAGTCTCTGAAATTGACAGCCCAAGGGTACATAAAGATCACCTCCACATCGAACAACACAAATAAAATAGCCACCAAAAAATACTTGATAGAGAAAGGTTGACGGGCATTACCAATCGACTCAATTCCCGATTCGAAAGGAATCAATTTATCGGCGGTTTTGCGTTTTGGACCAACCAGGTGAGTAACCACCATGGTAACCACCACGAAACCAAGCGCCACAATCATTTGAAAAATAATTGGCAAGTAATTTACAGGAGTGCTTTGTGCTTCCATCGTTTGATTTTGGTGCGGCAAATATAAAAAGAAAGCGCCTTAATCGGATGATTAAGGCGCTTAAATGAATGTCATTTTTTTATTTTGTACCGCCGATGGCTTTCATTGCTTCCATGGCAACAGCATTTGCCGGATCTAATTCCAAAATCTTAGCAAAATAAATTTTGGCTTTATCATAGTCCTTATCCTTCTTAGCTGCAACCTGTCCCAAATAGGTGTAAGCCTCAATGATTCCGGGGGTGTTCTTTGCGGCTAATTCTGGCTTGGTTACCGTTACAATCTCTACATATTTTTCGTAGAATGGAACCGCCAAACCCTGGCTTTCATTTTCATCATCCAGCTGACGGTTGATACGCCCTCTGAATTGCCAAGCCGCATGGGTGGTTGGTGAGCGCTGAATCAGGTAGCTGAATGCCGAATCGGCTTTTACCAATAATTCTTTGTCGGCAGGTAAACCGGCTGTCTTCTTGGCACCAAAGTCAAAATAGTAAGAAGACCCGAGGTAATAGTAATCCAATAGATTTCTCTGCGGATTTTTAACTGCAATCTCGTAGGCAGCAGCAGCTTTGTCGTATTTTTTCAAACCATACAGCTCTTTGGCAATTTCACTCATTCCGCTTACTAGGTTAGAGTCTATCTGAACTGCTTTTTTTACTGTTTCAAAACCTTCTGCATCTTGGCCCAGCTTGATCATGGCACGACCCAGGTAACTGTAATCTCTACCAATGATACGCTTTGGTTCTACTTTTGACATGAAATCTTTAATAGCTTGGATGCTGGCCTCGTAGTTTCCGTTTTCAAATGCAGAATAACCTAAATAACGTAAAATTCTTTTGTTGGCCTTATCCATTTGGGCCATGGCCTGCGCTTCTTGCTCTAAAGTTTTATAATCTTTAGCCAAGATGAGGAAATCTGCATAGCGCATGCGTGAGTCTAATGACATGTCGGTTAACTCCAGGTATTTCTTGTAGTAATCTAATGCCTGTTTGATTTTAGTATCATAAGTGCGGCCGTCTGATCTGGCCCACAAATAATAAGTTTCTGCCAATTCGCGATAAGCTGGCCCATAATTAGGATCGATGGCCAAAACGCTGTTGAACTCATCTACCGATTCCTGGAAGGCTTTTGACATCTTGTTGATCACGCCTAATTCAACCTTAGAGCGCAATAAATTATTATTGAGATCGAAAGCAGTGCGGTAAGCACTGTAAGCTTCCGAATTCTTCATCTGACCACGATAAGCATCACCCAAATACAGGTTGGTTTCGGCTAAAAATACTTCAGCACCTTTAGGGTTGGTGGTGGTTAATACCTTTTGGTAAAAAGAAATAGCCAATTCATAGTTAGGCTTTTTTGCAGATGCATAGGCACGGCCGATGTACAAGTTGGCTCTATTGTCCTTTTTATCAGACAATGAAACTGCTTTATCAAAAAAAGTTTTAGCTCCAGTTTCGTTTCCATTCTCTAAATCTACCTGGCCTAAACCGATGTAGTTAAGCGGGAATGCAGGATTTTTGACAACTCCTTCTTCAAATACCACTTTAGCAGAATCATCATAGTCTGTTTTTAAGTACACCTGTCCTAAAAAGAAGTAACTCTCGCCAAGCATTGGCTGCATGCTGATTAAACTTTTCAGTTGTGATTTTGCTTTCTGATACTGCTCCGCATCTATAGATTTTCTGGCATCAGTTAATGACTGTGCAAAAACGGATGAACCCAACAATACAAGCATAAGGCCTGCCTTGAACACTTTTTTCATCATTTCC
>CANHCS010000057.1 GCA_947459195.1 Sphingobacteriaceae bacterium | reverse complement strand
TAAAAAGCCAACCACCAGGCTGAGCACCTTACCAAATAAGAGCCAACCGGTATTCTTGAAATATTTTTCGAATGCTTGTTGATCGAAACCTGGTATTGCCGGAATCTTCATGTATAACAAATGTATAAAAAAACAGCGCTCCCGGATTAACCGAAAGCGCTGTTTTTATCATAGAATTTCACTACTTAATTCGCAAATTTCTTAGCATTGATTTTGCGTTCATTCTCCGTTAGGTAGATTTTACGCAAACGCATGCTGGCAGGTGTTACTTCAATATACTCATCAGCCTGAATGTATTCCATGGCTTCTTCTAAAGAGAATTTAATGGCCGGAGCAATGCGAACGTTATCGTCACTTCCCGAAGCACGCATATTGGTTAATGCTTTGCCTTTTACCACGTTCACTACCAAATCATTATCACGGATGTGCTCACCCATGATCTGACCTTCGTAAACATCTACTCCCGGATCGATGAAAAAGCGACCCCGATCTTGAAGTTTATCAATAGAATAGGCGGTGCTTTGTCCTTTTTCCATAGAAACCAGAACCCCGTTCAAGCGGCCAGGAATGGTTCCTTTCCAAGGTTCGTAAGCTTTAAATCGGTGGGCCATAATGGCTTCTCCGGCGGTAGCGGTTAAAACGTTGTTACGCAAACCAATGATACCACGAGAAGGGATTTCGAACTCTAAATGCTGTAAATCTCCTTTGGGCTCCATTACCAGTAATTCACCTTTACGCTGAGTTACTAATTCGATTACTTTACCAGCTACGTCACCCGGCACATCTACAATCAGGGTCTCCACCGGTTCACACTTCACCCCATCAATTTCTTTCACAATTACTTGTGGCTGACCCACCTGTAATTCGTAGCCTTCGCGACGCATAGTCTCAATCAAAACCGACAAATGCAGAATACCTCTTCCGTAAACCAGGTAAGCATCTGGTGAAGGGGTTTCCACCACTTTAAGCGCCAGGTTTTTCTCCATCTCTTTGTATAAACGGTCACGCAAATGGCGTGAGGTCACAAATTTCCCTTCCTTACCAAAGAATGGCGAGTTATTAATGGTGAACAACATGTTCATGGTAGGTTCATCAATTTTGATGACTTCCAATTGTTCCGGATTTTCAAAATCTGCAATGGTATCGCCAATTTCAAAACCATCAATCCCTACCACGGCACAAATATCACCGGCTTTTACTTCCGAAACCTTGATTTTACCCAATCCTTCGAAAGTGTATAATTCTTTAATTCTTGATTTTTGAATCGTTCCATCACGTTTCACTAATGAAACTGGCTGGTTTTCCTTAATTACACCACGTGCTACACGGCCAATGGCAATACGCCCTACGAATGAGGAATAATCTAATGAGGTGATCTGCATTTGCAGGGTACCATCATTGAACGGAGCGGCAGGAATGTGCTCCAGGATGGCATCAATCAAGGTAGTAATATCTGAAGTAGGTTGTCTCCAGTCGGTGCTCATCCAGCCATTTTTTGAAGAACCATAAATCACCGGAAAGTCCAGTTGATCTTCAGTTGCTTCCAAATTGAAGAAGAGTTCGAAAATCGATTCGTAAACTTCCTCCGGACGACAGTTCTCTTTATCTACTTTATTTACCACCACAATCGGCTTCAGACCTAACGAAAGGGCTTTCTGAGTCACGAAACGAGTTTGAGGCATGGCGCCTTCAAAGGCATCTACCAAAAGTAAAACACCATCGGCCATTTTCAATACCCGTTCTACCTCGCCGCCAAAGTCGGCGTGACCTGGTGTATCAATGATATTAATTTTTACGTCTTTGTAATTAACAGAAACGTTTTTTGAAACAATAGTAATACCGCGTTCCCGTTCCAGATCGTTGTTATCGAGAATGAGTTCGCCGGTTTGCTGATTATCGCGAAACAAATTGGTTTGATGTAAAATCTTGTCAACCAAGGTTGTTTTTCCGTGGTCAACGTGCGCTATGATCGCGATATTCCTGATTTTTTGCATGAAATGGTAATAAAAAAATTTCTGCAAAGGTAGGCTTTTCAAACCGTAATTGAATGCTTTGGCATCATTTGAACCGATTTTGAAAAAATTGACAAGCCAAAATCTTACCTTTGTGAAGTCATGGAAACACAGGAAATCATCGTTACGGTACTATTTACAGCCGCTTTATGGTACCTAGGTCGCCTTATTTACCGAAGTTTCCAAGCAAAAAGTGCCTGTGGAAGCAATTGTAAATGCGGGGTGGATTTTTCGGCGGTGAAGCCGGAAAAATAAGAGCCGATCCTTGATTTATTCAATGATTACTGCGGTTCCACTTGCTGAAACCATTAGCATGCTGCCAGAACTCCCCATAGTTTCGTAATCTAGATCTACACCCAAAATAGCGTTTGCACCTAATGCCGCCGCATTTTGTTGCAACTCTGTGAGGGCGATGTCTTTGGCTTCTCTCAGGCCTTCTTCATAAGAACCCGACCTGCCGCCTACGATATCTCTTACACCCGCAAAAAAATCTTTCACAATATTGGCGCCAATGATGGCTTCTCCGGTTACAATACCCAGGTATTTAACTACTTTTTTTCCTTCGATGTTAGCTGTTGTGGTTACTATCATTTTATATTATTTAAAATTCATGATTTCTCGATCAGGCAAACGGCATATGCCACCAAGCCTTCTTGTCTGCCAATAAAACCCATTTGCTCATTGGTGGTAGCCTTGATGGAAATATCCTCTTCTTCCATGTTAATGGCTACTGCAATCCGTTTTTTCATTTCGGGGATATGCGGATTGATTTTTGGTGCTTCCAAACAAACCATGGCATCAATATTGCCCAGCTTCCACCCTTTTTCAGCAATCAATCGGACACACTCTTTCAATAAAATCAGACTATCTACTCCTTTCCAACGCTCATCGGTATTGGAAAAATGAAAGCCAATATCACGCAAATTAGCCGCACCTAAAATCGCATCGCAAATTGCATGCACTAATACATCTGCATCAGAATGGCCGAATGCACCAGCATGATGTTCCAACCGAACTCCACCCAAAATAAAAGGATGATCATTTACCAATTGATGAACATCAAATCCAAAACCTACTCTAATCTTCATTATTTGTTCTTTTGATTTTGGCCGAAATAATACGACATGGAAAAACGTAAGGTGTTTGCTAATGGACTTTCTGTCTGATTAGCAAGAATATAGGATAAATCTAAGTCAAATTTATTGCCATAAATACCCGTACCCAAGGTAAAAAATTGTCTGTCGCCCTTGTTTGGATGCTCATAAAAGTAGCCTGCCCTAATCGGGAATTTATCTTTAAAACTGTATTCTAAACCCAGCGAATAGCTGATTTCCTGCAATTCTTCCGAAAACCCTCCCGGGGCATCTGAAAAGGAATTAAACATTCCTGAAATAACCGAACGATCTGAACTTTGTCCCTGGAGGATATTGCCATCCTCATCGGTGATGGGTGAAGTTGGAACCAACAGTTTGTTTAAATCGAGCGCAAAGGTGAATTTATCTTCACTTGGCAAGCGGAAAGCCAAAGCCGTACCTAATCTCATGTTGGATGGTAGAAAATAATTGGAAGAGGCATCCTGTGGAGCATAACTTACAAATCGCACCTTATTGCCAATATTTGAGAGGTTTAGTCCGAGACTTAAGTCCGTTTCGGTATTTAAGAATTGAACTTGTTTATGAAAATAAGCAGATACATCTGCTGAAACAGCATTTACCGCATTTTGTCCCATCTGAGCAAAGGAAATGTCCTGCAAATTGGAGTTGATGTATCTCAAGGCCATACCTAGTGAAAAATATTCGCCAAACTGACGAGAATAAGCCAGATCGATGGCAATTTCGTTGGGGGTAGTCACTCCCAAAGGATTCTGGTTAGCATCTGTTAACTGAAACTCCCCAATAGAAAAATATCTGATGGATCCGCCCATCACACTACGCTCATCCAAGCGATGGAATCCAGTAACGTAAGCGAAGTTGACATCGGGGACCAGATTTTTTAACCAGGGTGAATATGATAAGGAAAGCCCGTTTTCTTGTTCGAGGAAAGCCATTTTCGCAGCATTCCAATGAATTGAATAAGAATCGGGTTTGGTGGCGGCGCCTACATCACCCATGGCTCCGGCCCTTGCATCAGGAGAAATCAGCAAAAAAGGCAGGGTAGTTAGCACATTGTTTGCTCGCTTCCCGTCAGAAAGCGTCCTTATTTGTGCATTTGTAATGGTATTGGCCAAAGTCAGAACAAACGTAAATACAATAAGCCTGGTACTTAATCGATTTCTCATGGAGCTTAAATTGAGTGTGCCTTGATGTCCTAAATTACCAAATATGATTCATTTGTAACAATTATTTATTCATCAGGCGGTCAATTCCTATCCTCTGAATTATAAGCCGAATTAGCCTGGATTGATTTTGTTGAAACAAAAAAAGGGCCCCGAATTCTCGGGGCCCTTTTTTATTATTTTAGGATAATGATTAATTATATCCCGCGGTTTGTTGACCTTTCATGTTTGCATTGGCATCAAGCTCAGCCTGTGGAATAGGCCAAGTCCATTCTTTAGCAGCAGGAGCTAAATCCTTTACTGTAGAAGCTAAAAGAAAATCAGGTCTGTTGATGGTTTTAGTAGTACGTTTCAAGTCGAACCAACGGTGACCTTCCCCTACTAATTCCTTTCTTCTTTCTAATGCAATGGCATCGATTAATGCAGAGCCGGTTAAATTTTGGTTCACATATCCTGTAATCCTTGCATCTCTAAGTGTATTTAAATCGGCCATGGCGTCTGCTTCCTTACCAGCCTGCAGTGCTCTTGCTTCTGCTCTAATCAGGTACATTTCACCAGTTCTGATGGCTTTCCAGTTTACCAGGTTATCTGGTGTGGTGGTGCGGCTAAAGAACTTAGCAACGATTCTTCTAGGTGTACCACCATTTGAGTTTCTGGTAACGAAGTAGGAAGCAAATCTGATATCGTTTACTTGATCGTAAGTTGCCTCTAATTGAATTTGAGGACGGAAACGATTACGGTTAGCAGAAGCGTTGTGTAAACCAGTTGAAGGTGAACCTTCACCCGGACTGAACGATACAGCCCAAATTACCTCAGCTACAGATGCATCTTTCCAAATGTTCGGGAAATTAGTCTTCGATGCAAGCGGCATGGCTGTAATAGCCAATGTTGCATAGCTCTCAGCTCTTGAATAATCTTTGGCATAGAGATACATTCTAGCCAACAAAGCTCTCACTACTGTAACATCAATATATGAACGGTCTGAGCTGCTGTTGATACCAGTAGCAGATGCCAAAGCAGTTTCGGCAGCTAACATATCTTCAAAGATCTTATCCCAGGTTTGTTTAACATTTAATCTGGCTGGTTTGGCCTCAATGTTAACCTCAGTTACGTAAGGAACACCTCTGGTAGTAGAGTTTCTATCGTAGTCTTCTCCCCAGTAACGTAACAAATCGAAGTGAGCCATTGCTCTAATTGCTAAAGCCTGACCTTTGATTCTGTTCACACGTGCAGCATCAGTAGCGGCGAATTTATCAATTCCACGTAATACTAAGTTGGCTTGTGCTACTACAGAATAAGCAGATATCCAGGCAATTTCAACATCAGATTCGGCTGAGTTATAGAGCCAGTTAACCTGAATTTGCCAGTTGGCTAAATCTTCTCCGGTTTGAACCAAGTTATCAGTCATCATATCAGGCAAATTTGCCCAAGAACTGGTGGTTTGACCACCGCTACCGAAATAACCAACTTGTCTGAATAAAGCATAAGCTCCGGTCAGTGCAAACTGATAATCATTCAGCGTATTAAAAATCTGTGAGCCATCTTTTGAGAACTCTGGTTCTACATCGATAACATCACTGCAGCTTTGCACCAACAGTGCCATGGTTAAACCAAAAGCTGCAATTATCTTGTTAAATTTCATTTTATCGTATTTTAAGATTAAACAATTAAACCCTTGAATTATAGTCCAACATTTAAACCAAATGTAATGGTTCTTAAAGCAGGGTACTGAGCACCAGTGTTCACACCAGTTGAAAGTTCCGGATCATACCCCTGGAAGTTAGACCAGGTATGTAAGTTCTGACCTTGAACAAACATTCTCAAACTGCTTAATTTCAACCTTTGAGTTACCTGCTTAGGAACGTTGTATGAAACCATCGCATTTCTGAAACGTACGAAATTACCTGATTCTAAGAAACGAGTGGTTCCAGATTGGAAGGCATTACCCGGTCTTGGGATATCGGTGATATCACCAGGTTTACGCCACTCACGAACTAAGTTTCTGGCCAAGTTATCCCATAAATAAGCTGGGTTTTCTACGTTTACACGGTCGTTGTTAAACAACATGTTGCCTCGGGTAAAACTGAAGAAGCTGGAAATTTCGAATCCTTTGAAGCTAACCGTAGTACCAAAACCACCGAAGTAAGGTACCTCTGCAGTACCCAAGATCACACGATCTGCAGCACTAAAGGTTTCAGTTAATGAACCATCTAATTTCAAATACTGCTGATTACCATTTACCGGATTTACACCCGCAGCACGTACTAAATAGAAGGAGTTCATGGTTTCACCTACTCTGTTGATAAAGCTACCGCTGATAATTTCTTTTTGATTACCAACTAATTTCTTTACCCTGTTTCTGTTGTAAGTAAAGCTACCGTTTACTGACCAGGTGAAATCTTTTGCTTTTAATACATCAGCATTTAAAGAAACCTCATAACCTCTGTTCTCTAATTCACCAATGTTAGACGCCAATGAGCTATAACCTGTCGTTCTTGACAATTGTCTATTCAAGAATAAATCAGAAGTAAGAGCGTTGTAGTATTCAACTGTACCGGTCAATCGGTTTTTGAATGCTGAGAATTCGGCACCTACGTTGAACGTAGTTTTTCTTTCCCACTGCAACTCAGGGTTAGCCAATTGGGTTTGTACCAAACCGCTCACACCTGCATAAACAGATCTGCCAAACAATTCTCTTGCCTGGAAGTTACCAATACCTGCCTGGTTACCAGCAGAACCGTAACTTGCTTTCAATTTTAATTCATCAAGGAAGCTATCTTTTAATCCAGCCATGAAACCTTCATCTGAAATAATCCAGCTGGCTCCAATTGAACTAAAGTTTGCAAACTGCTTGTTAGCACCGAAGCGAGATGAACCATCACGACGAACAGTTGCGTTTAAGAAATATCTTCCGTTGAAAGAGTATTTCACATCAGCAAAATAAGAAACAAGAGCATTGATGGTATTACTTCCACCTACTGCAGGGATAAATCCGTTGGTAGCGTTACCTGGAGTAATACCCGCTTCGTTTTCAAATGCGCCACCTAAACCATAACCGGTGAAAGCAAAGTTGGCATCTTTTCTTTTTACAATCTCATTGAATAAAGAAACGCTCAAAGTATGCTTTTTAGCAATGGTAGTAGCGTAGTTTAATGAGTTAGTACTGGTATAACGGAAGTAACGATCCATTGTTCTGTTCAAACTTCCTTTCGCTCCTGTTTGAGCAAGACCTGTAGCAGTTGTAGGATCAGTAAAGAACTTAAATTCATCTGTTCTGTAATCACCCCCTAAACTAGTTCTAAGGCTTACACCTTTTAAGAATGGTACATTATAATTTAAATAAATGTTACCCACTCCTTTAAATTGTTTACGATCATTGATGTTTTCCAACAATTCTTGTAAAGCATGTGGCTGACCAGAAGTCATTACGGTGTAACCACCAGTTGAATTGAAAACTGTTTCATAAGGATTTAACCAACGAGCAGCATTAAGTGGAGCAGCAATACTGGTATTAGCTTCTGATGTATTGGTAAATTCAGAATAACCAAAAGTAGAGTTGATTCCAAAGTTGAAAGCTCCTGATTTGCTATCGATATTTACCCTACCAGTATAACGAGAAAGATCGGTGGTTTCAACGGTTCCAGACTGATCGAAAATAGATCCTGAGATAAAGTAAGTTGTATTATCATTACCACCTGATACGTTCAAAGTATGGTTAGCCGTTTTACCAGTTCTGAAGAATACATCTTCCCAATCGGTATTGACTAAACTCAAATTAGCTTGATCAGCAGCAGTCCAACCGTAAGGGTTGCCATTGGCTAACTCATAGGCTAATTTCTGGCCGGTATTCATCAAAATCAATTTGCTTCTTGGCTGAGTTGAAGTACCGTACTGCACATCATAAGATAATTTAGCAGCGCCAGACTTTCCTTTTTTAGAAGTAAGTACAATAACACCATTCGCACCTCTTGAACCATACTGAGCAGTTGAAGCAGCGTCTTTTAAAACACTAATGCTTTCATAGTCAGCAGCGTTTAAAGTAGCGAAATCGTTAGCGGTGATTTCAATTCCATCTACAATGTATAATGGCGTATTGCTACCCAATACCGAACCTCTACCACGAATTGTTACGTTAGCAGCGGCTCCCGGCTGACCAGAGTTGGCCTGTACTAAAATACCCGGGGCACGACCCTGTAAAGCTTGGTCGAATGATGCAATTGGCACCTGAGCAAAGTCTTTGCTACTTACTGTGGCAATTGAGCCAGAAATCTCTCTTTTGTTCTGGGTTCCGTAACCTACTACGACAACCTCAGAGAGTTGGTTCTGATCTTCGGTTAATTTCACATTCACCTGATCACCAGTGATAGCCGCTTCTGTCGACTTAAAACCAATGTATTTAAATACAAGTGTAGTGGCATTAGCAGGTACTGCTAATCTGAAATTACCCTGTAAATCGGTTTGTGTACCAACATTAGGGCTACCTTTAACGGAAACACTTACACCAGGCAGTGGCAATCCGTCAGATACCGATGTTACCTTCCCTGTAACTGTTTTGTTTTGTGCAAAAACAGCGCTAATAGAAAGCAACAGTACCATTAAAAATAGTAAAGTTTTTTTCATA
Source organism: Sphingobacteriaceae bacterium (assembly GCA_947459195.1). Classification (GTDB taxonomy): domain Bacteria; phylum Bacteroidota; class Bacteroidia; order Sphingobacteriales; family Sphingobacteriaceae; genus JAIPAN01. The sequence continues at coordinate 1,277 of CANHCS010000057.1, read as the reverse complement.
ATAATTGTTTTGAATTAAGTTTAATTACTCTAAGTTATAAAAAATTAAACTTAATCAATGAATTGTAAAAAAAAATTAAAGGGGGAAAGAGGGTATTATGCGAATAATATCAATACTTGGTTTTTCTCAACCTTGTCACCTGGCTTAATTTTTATGGATTTTACGACCACGTCTGCAGGTGCTTTAATAATGTTCTCCATTTTCATCGCTTCGAGCACAAAGAGATTGTCACCCTTTTGAATGCTGTCACCTTCCTTGACCATCAAGCTTAGAACTAATCCCGGCATTGGGGCTTTTAATTCAGCGATTTTGCTGGTTTGCAAATTATCCAGTCCCAGGGCCTGCAAAAGCTCGTCAAGTTGATCTTTAATGCTTAAGGTATAAAGGTTACCATTTACTTTGATGGTCGCAATTTTTTCAAGTCTGGAAAAAGAAAGTACTTCTACATGATAGGAATTGCTTTCATGAATGATATGAAACATATTCTCATTGATCTGGTATTGATCTAAGAGGAAATGCTTACCGTTCAATAGCCATGAACCTTTAGATAATTCAAGATTATAATCGAACTTTCCGTTTACTTTAACTTGGTGCATGCCTTTTAAAATTCCTGTAGCTGCTAAGTTAACGATTCAAATAGTTAATCTCAAAACAGGCCGCCAAGGCTGCAGTTTCTGTTCTTAATCGGACATTACCCAGGCTGATAGCCTGAAATCCGGCAGCCTGAGCAGCGGCAATTTCAGCAGGACTGAAATCACCTTCGGGACCAATGAGGACCAAATAGCGACCTCCCGGGAGGATGATATTTTTGATTGTATGTTTCTCCTGATCCATACAATGGGCGATCATTTTCTGTCCTTCGAAAGGCTGATCCAGCAGTTTTTTAAAGCTAATGGCTTCATTGAGGTGTGGATGGTAAGCTTTGATGGATTGCTTTACCGCTGAAGTGATAATCTTGTTCAAGCGTTCGGCTTTCACCTCCTTGCGCTCTGAACGTTCGCAAATAATGGGCGTAATTTCATCGATCCCTATTTCTGTGGCCTTTTCCAAAAACCACTCCATCCGTTCGATATTTTTGGTAGGCGCTACCGCAATGTGTAAATAATGATTCCGCTTACCAAACTCCTTTTGAGTTTGAAAAACCTGCAAATGTGTTCTTTTGGGATTTGCTTCCAGGATCCGGGCTTGGTTATAACCGCCTTTCCCGTCAACCAAAACTACCTCATCCCCAACTTGCAAACGCAATACTCGGACGGCATGCTTGCTCTCCTCCTCGC
>CANHCS010000056.1 GCA_947459195.1 Sphingobacteriaceae bacterium | reverse complement strand
TAATCCCGGAAATGAACAAGGTGGATTATTTTGTAATGATTAAAAATTTTATTGATGAAGAGGATTTGAACCATTGGCTGAGCAGTATTAAAAAAATTCAGGAAGTGCTGGCAGCAGTGGAACTTGATCCTAAAAAGTTGAAATCCAAAGAAAATCTGTTATTTTAGCTACATCATAATTCAAAGTGTAAAAAATACACTCATACAACCAAATACATTCTTTATATGAAACCATTTCACAGCCGGACTAAAATTGTTGCCACACTCGGACCCGCCTCTTCATCCAAAGAGGTATTGCTGAGCATGATTAAAGCCGGAGTAGATGTTTGCAGATTAAATTTTTCTCACGGAAGTCAGGAAATACATCAGAAAACGATCGACACCATCCGAGAGATCAATAAAAAATATAAAACCAATGTGGGCATCCTGGCCGATTTACAGGGGCCTAAGATTCGTATCGGCATTGTAAAAGATGGCGGAATCAATCTGGTAAATGGAAACAAAATCACCATTACCACCAAAGAGCAGATTGGTGATGAAGAACGCATTTATCTTACTTACGAAACTTTCCCTAACGATGTTCGCCAGGGTGAGATCATTTTGCTGGATGATGGAAAACTTCAACTAAGAGTTTTAGAAAGCAATCATAAAGATGAAGTGCTATGCGAAGTGGTGCATGGTGGTATTTTAACCTCCAGAAAAGGCGTCAATCTGCCCAATACCAAGGTTTCTTTACCGAGCTTAACCGAAGAGGATTTGAGCAACCTGGATTTTGCTTTAAAAAATGATGTGGAATGGATCGGTTTGTCTTTTGTGCGCTCAGCCAATGATATTGTGGAATTAAAACGTATCATCAGTGCCAGCGAAAAATCGGCAAGGGTTGTAGCCAAAATTGAAAAACCGGAAGCCATTGATAATATCGACGAGATTATTTCAGTGACCGATGCGGTGATGATTGCTCGGGGCGACTTGGGCGTAGAAATGCCTTTAGAACAAGTGCCTTTGCTGCAAAAAATGATTGCCCAAAAATGCCGTCAGGCTGCAAAACCGGTAATTGTGGCTACCCAGATGTTGGAAAGTATGATCACCACACCTCGGCCAACCAGAGCCGAAGTAAACGACGTGGCCAATTCTGTATTGGATGGAGCCGATGCAGTGATGCTGAGTGGCGAAACTTCGGTAGGCGAATTCCCGGTTACTGTAATTGAAACTATGCAGAAGATTGTAGCGAATGTGGAAGAAAACGCTTATCCATTTAATACGCCAAAATCTTTGGATGAAAATGCTTCAAATTACATGTCGGATGCCATTTGTGGCTCAGCAGTTTACCTTGCTGAAAAAACCGATGCAATTGGTATCATCTCAATGACCTACTCCGGGTATACCGCATTCGAAATTTCGAGTCATCGGCCCAAAGCCAATACCTTTATCTTCACGAGCAACCGCAATTTATTAAATGCACTGAGTTTGGTTTGGGGTGTGAAAGCCTTTTACTACGACAAGTTTGAGAGTACTGATAAAACCATCAGCGAAGTGAATGGCATCCTCAAGGCCGAAAAATATGTATCGGCCGGGGACGTGGTAATTAATACGGCGGCCATCCCCATCGAGAAGAAAGGAAAGACCAATATGATCAAGGTGACCTTGATTGACTAGAGCTAAAATATTGAGTGCTTAAGTCCTTCTGAAAACAGAGGGACTTTTTTGTTTGGGCTTACGCTTAAATTCGAGTCGATTTTGCAAAGAATTACCGTCTGACTCAGCACATTAAAAAATATAATCAACAGTCATTTTTTTCTGAGTTTTCCACAGGCTTAACTTTCTGATTTTTAATTGATTATTCGAAAAAAAAAATTGCAATGAAAGATTAGGCCCGAAGCTGTGGAAAACTCAAATTGAGCCCAAGGATTCGAAAAGATAAATTTGAAGAAAAACCCTCCAATTTTTTTAGGGTCAAACAATCTTAGTCACATTTATATTTTAATTGAACCATGGGTAAAACCTCTACAAGCAAAGCAAAAGCCTCCGGTAAAGGCCTCAGCTTTCAACGCTACTTCACCAAAGAAGGCGTAAGTGTTTACGATCTTTTCCAATACGAAAAACGATCGTCTGTAATTCGTAATCCGTCGGGAGACGCAGTATTCGAAATGAATGATGTAGAAGTTCCCGCAAGTTGGAGCCAGGTGGCTACCGACATTCTGGCTCAGAAGTATTTCCGTAAGGCAGGTGTTCCACAAGCCGACGGAAGTTTAGGTTCAGAAAAAAGTATCAAACAAGTGGCACACCGCATGGCCGACTGTTGGAAACAATGGGGAGTTCGTTACGGCTACTTTGCCAGTTCTGCCGATGCTCAGGTGTTTTACGATGAATTGGTTTACACCATCGTAGGCCAGTTGGCTGCACCAAACTCGCCACAATGGTTCAATACTGGTTTACACAGTGCTTATGGCATTACCGGAAAGCCGCAAGGTCACTATTATGTTGATCCAGAAACAGAAGTATTGAGCAAATCGACCTCAGCTTATGAGCGTCCGCAACCCCATGCATGTTTTATTTTATCAGTAAGTGACGATTTAGTAAACGATGGCGGAATCATGGACCTTTGGGTGCGTGAAGCCCGTATCTTTAAATATGGATCTGGAGTGGGTACCAACTTCTCTCAGATCCGTGGTGAAAACGAAAAATTATCAGGTGGCGGTTACTCTTCAGGTTTAATGTCATTCCTGAAAATTGGTGACCGTGCGGCCGGTGCGATCAAATCTGGCGGTACCACCCGTCGTGCAGCCAAAATGGTTTGCTTAGATTTAGATCACCCAGAAATTGAAGGATTTGTAAACTGGAAAGTGGAAGAAGAGAAAAAAGTGGCTGCATTAATTGCCGCAGGTTACTCTTCAGATTACGAAGGTGAAGCCTACCGCACTGTTTCCGGACAAAACTCCAACAACTCGGTTCGTATTCCTAACAGCTTCTTCAAAGCTTTAGAAAATGGCGAGAACTGGGATCTGATTGGCCGCATCAACGGAAGCGTGGTGAAATCAATTTCTGCCGAAAAATTATGGCAAGATATTGCTTTCGCTGCTTGGGCTTGCGCCGATCCTGGTGTACAATACGATACTACCATTAACGAGTGGCATACCTGCCCAGAAGGTGGACGCATCAATGCTTCCAACCCTTGTTCAGAATACATGTTCCTAGATAATACTGCTTGTAACCTGGCTTCGATCAACCTGGCGCACTTCTTCAATCCGGAAACTTTGGTATTTGATGTGAAAGGATTTGAACACGCCTGCCGCGTTTGGACGGTAGTATTGGAAATCTCTGTATTGATGGCACAATTCCCATCAAAAGAGGTGGCTCAATTATCATACGATTACCGCACCTTAGGTTTAGGTTACGCCAACTTAGGCTCTATGCTGATGGTGGGTGGTATTCCTTACGATAGCGATAAAGCTCGTGCCATTGGTGGTGCCATCACGGCCATCATGACTGGTACAGCCTACGCTACTTCTGCCGAAATGGCCAAAGAATTAGGTGCATTCCGCAGATTTGAAGAAAATAAAAAACACATGCTGCGTGTAATGCGCAACCACCGTTATGCCGCTTACAATGCATCTGATGCGTACGAAGGTTTAGAAATTAAACCAATGGGTATCGATCCGAAAGATTGCCCAGACTATTTACTGTCTACAGCTTGCAACTCTTGGGATAAGGCGGTTGAGATGGGTGAGAAATACGGTTACCGCAATGCCCAAACCACCGTTATCGCTCCAACCGGAACGATCGGATTGGTGATGGACTGCGATACCACCGGTATCGAGCCTGATTTCGCCTTGGTGAAATTCAAAAAATTATCAGGTGGTGGTTACTTCAAGATCATCAACCAGTGTGTGCCATCTGCTTTGCGTAACCTGGGTTACCAAGAAAGCGAAATCGAGGCCATCGTTAATTATGCGAAAGGTGCAGCTACCTTGCAAGGTGCTCCACACATCAATTTAGAAACCTTAGCCGATAAAGGGTTCAAACAAGATGAACTCGAAAAATTAGACAAAGCAGTTATTTCTGCCTTCGAAATTGGATTCGTATTCAACCAGTGGACTTTAGGCGAAGACTGTTTAAAACGCTTAGGTTTCAAAGCTGAACAATACAATTCTCACGATTTTAATTTATTGAGAGCATTGGGCTTTAGCCGTCAGCAAATTGCCGAAGCCAACGAATATGTATGCGGTACCATGACCGTAGAAGGTGCGCCTTTCTTGAAAGAAGAGCACTATCCGGTATTTGATTGCGCCAACAAGTGCGGATCGAAAGGCGAACGCTACATTCACGCCCACGGCCACATCAAAATGATGGCTGCTGCTCAGCCTTTCTTGTCAGGTGCGATCTCTAAAACTATTAACCTTCCAAACGAGGCTACAGTTGAAGAAATCAAAGATTGTTATGAATTGTCTTGGAAACTAGGCACCAAAGCCAACGCCTTGTACCGCGACGGTTGTAAATTATCGCAACCTTTATCCACTAAATCTGACACCAAAGAAGAGCAGTTGGATACCGTGGAAGAAGTTTTGGGTGAAGCAGCTAATGTAAAACTGAGTGATTTAACACCAGAGCAAGTTTTAGAGGCAGCACGTGCCATCTTAGACCGTTCTACCGACACCAACTTCAAGCGTCAGCTTTCATCTGTAGTAGAGAAGAAAAATATGCCTGCAAAACGCAGCGGTTTCACTCAAAAAGCTGCAGTTGGCGGTCAAACCATCTTCGTACGCACCGGCGAATATGAAGATGGAACTTTGGGCGAGATCTTCGTGGACATGCACAAAGAAGGTGCAACTTTCCGCTCCCTGATGAACTCTTTCGCCATTGCCGTTTCGGTAGGTTTACAGTACGGTGTGCCTTTGGAAGAATTCGTAGATAAATTCACCTTCACTCGTTTTGAACCATCAGGTATGGTAACCGGCCACGAGAACATCAAATCGGCTACCTCGATCATCGACTATATCTTCCGCATGCTGGGTTACGAATACTTAGACCGCAAAGATCTGGTACATGTAATTACCGAGAAGAAAGTCGTTTTGGGAAATCCTCAAATTCAGGACACGGATGTAAATCCACAGGAAAACACTTTTGAAGCGGCTCCGGTAGTAGCTGAAAATGTGACTGCAGCCGACAAGAGCCTGAAGCCGGTATTGGATATCTCAGGTGGTGGCCAGTCTGATGCGCCTGCTTGTACCAACTGCGGACACATCATGGTGCGCTCTGGTACTTGCTACAAGTGCTTGAACTGTGGTACCCAGGGTGGTTGCTCATAAGCTCATAACCAACCAATTATAAATGTAAAGCCCTCCGATGAATTTTGGAGGGCTTTTTTTAACAAGCTTATTTAGGTACCACTACTATAAATCTAGCGTTTGAATTGGGCTTGCTTAAGCTAACTAGTTTATTATTCAACCAATAGCAGGCAGAATTATTTTCTTCCCCTGCTATATAACTTGACCCGTCGTAAAAGAACAAATCGCTAGCGCTTGAATTGAGTGAACTTAATTCTGTTTTGGTATTATTTACCCATATACTAGCACGCTGATTGGTTTCATCTGACCCAACAAAATAGGGTTTCCCATTATTGATTTCCATATCGTTTAGGCTGGCAACTGAGCTGTTAATGGATAAGGGGCCAAGAATATCGTTTTTCCAATAAACGTAATTGGAAGTATTATTTTGAGAAATGATCCCGAAAGTGAAAATATCGTTCTGCAGCCTCTTGAGGCCCTGAATAGAACCTGCATTATTTCCGATAGGGTGCCAATCTATTGTATAATCCATAGCATCAGGAACTTTATTGAGCACCCAATAGCCGGTAAGCCCCGATTTATGAGAACCATATAAATAGATTGCGTTATTCTCGTAATAAGTTCCCCCGGTAATGTAATTGCCTGTACTATTTCCGTCCAATACTTTATAATTAACACCACCGTTTTCAGGTTGCCTGATGATAGGAAAGATTGGATGGGAATTGGTTATTTCGTTTACGCCAAAGGTGAGCAAGCCGCCCATTAAACCAAGGGTCCTTACATGGGTTCCCGGCAAGTAATTGAAATTGACCATTGACAAATCAATTTTTATTCCATCCTTCCAATAACAAGGCTTATCATTAAACTGACCAGCCATGTATACTGAACCATTAATAACCTTCATATCATAAATATTTGCACCGGCAGAAAGATCATCAATAGGATGAAATTCCCCGTTCTTCCAATAACATACAGATGTAGTTACACCATCATCTAACTTGTAAGTACCGGCAACATATATATCCACTGCAACAGGTTTTTGATCTTTTCTGCAGGATACAAATGAATATGCCCAGATTAAGCAAATTACAGTGAGCACTCGAATAATTTGTGGTTTCTTCATGATTAATCTTTTAATTCTAATTCAGCATAAATTATGCCTTCGGGCTTAGATAGGGAGTCGAAAATCGACGAATGACCATGTTAAGGGGATGAGTTTCCTAAATAGCTGACGAACGGTTTGTGCTAAACCAAAAAATCCCGCCAGGATATTCTGACGGGATGGATTCATAGGTAGCTGATTTTTTTAAAACTGATAGGTGAGCCCCACTTGTATTACTTGGTTTTTGTATTCAGGCACTTCCGCACTACCGTCGGCATTGTTTTTCTGGAAATCGAGTGCATAACGGGCATTGATACCGAGTTGGCCGCCTAATTCATAACCTAGGCCAATTACACCTCCAAAGAGGCTTTTCTTGAGGTTTTTGTTTTTCTCTTCAATCGTGTTTCTGAATTCCTGGGTGCCTGATTTAAAACTTTCGGTAGTAGAAAGCAAGAAAGAAACCTGCGGGCCCACACTGATGTTCAGCCCCTCAGTTAGCCAAATTTTGGCTAATAGCGGTACATCAACAAAATTGGTCGTCACCTTATAATCATAATCGCCTCCCAAAATAGTTCCAGAACTCTGATAGCCTTTTTGCGAATAAACCAATTCGGGTGCAAAGGAAAAAGATTCCACCACCGGAATATCTACAAAAACACCTGCAGCTAAACCTGGTTTAAATCGCGATTTGAAATCGCTTTCGCCAGATTTAATCACATTAGATACATTCAATCCAGCTTTAAATCCGAGATATGCCCCTTTACCAGGTTTAAGATGTTGAGCCTGTAAGGCCACAAGAAACAAACAAGAGCAGATAGTTGTTAAAAATAATTTTTTCATAGTGTTTTTCATTGGTACAGCAACCTATGTTTAATTATCGTGCCAAATTTCATACAGTGCTCAAGTGCATCTTGCGAGAAAATCAGTTAAAATATCGTCTTTGTGTAAAAGCAGCGGTAGTAAATCACAATTCAAAACTGTCCGATGGAAAGATGGACTGTATATTTTTCCATACAGTCTGTGTTTGTAATTTCGGATGCGTTTTGCTTTCTTTATTCATGATTTGGTATGTATACCTCCTGAGTTTTTTTGTGCTCAACATCATCAGCATATGGTATTTGAGAAAACTTTTGAGCAAAAGGCTGAAAAGTGCGCTTCTCACCTGGTTGTTTGGTATTTCTATTAGCTTAAGTATCAATTATATCATCGCTGTACTCGTTATAGCCATTACTTTAAGAACATTGGCATGAGAAAGCTTGTATTTTGTTTCATTATCTCTATACTTCTTTTACATAGCCTTGGGCTCAGTGCACAGCAAAAACCATTTATTTACGAGCTTGATCAGCCCAATGCTTGGGTGGATTCCATCTTTAAAAAACTGAATCGGAAACAAAGAATAGCTCAATTGTTTTTTGTGAGGGCGCATACCGACAAAGGAAAAGCCTATGAAGACTCTATTGCCAGAGTGATCCGTAAAGAAAAAATTGGGGGTTTGGTATTCTTTCAGGGCGGGCCAGGCAGGCAGCTCCACCTCACTAAAAGGTACCAGCAATTGGCAAGGGTCCCTTTACTCATTGCCATGGATGCCGAATGGGGCTTGGGCATGCGTCTTGATAGTACCATGAGCTATCCCTATCAAATGACACTCGGTGCCATCCAAAACGAAAATCTGATGGAGAAGATGGGGCGGGAAATCGCCTACGATTTAAAGAGATTAGGGGTACACATCAATTTTGCTCCGGTAGTGGATATCAATAACAACCCAAAAAATCCGGTCATCGGTTTCAGGTCTTTTGGCGACGATAAATTACAAGTAACTCGTAAGGCAGGTGCGTACATGAAGGGGATGCAGGACAAGGGGATTTTGGTGAGTTTAAAACATTTTCCAGGCCATGGTGACACCGATGTAGATTCGCACTACGATTTGCCCCAATTAAATTTTGGTCGAGTTAGGTTGGATTCTTTAGAGATATTTCCTTTTAAAGAATTGATTAAAAATGGGGCTTCGGGTATGATGGTAGCCCATATGAATATTCCTACACTCGATGCCAGTCCCAATTTACCTTCCACACTTTCCAAACCAATTGTGAACGTTATTTTGAAAAATGATTTAGGATTCAAGGGCCTCGTATTCTCCGATGCCATGAACATGAAGGGGGTGGTTAAATTTTTCCCGAATGGCGAAGCGGATGTACGAGCCCTAATAGCCGGAAATGATGTGTTGGAACTTTCTGAAAATTCCAAAAGAGGAATCAAACTCGTTAGAAAGGCCATCAGAAAGAAACGACTTTCTTGGGAACAAATTAATGTAAGCGTAAAAAAGGTATTGGCAGCAAAGTATTGGGCAGGGCTGCATCAAAATGTACAGCTCAACCCGGCAAACTTATATGAAGATCTTCATCGCCCCTCAGCCCGGGCACTCAACCAAGAGCTGGCCGATGCAGCAGTTACTGTTTTAAACAGTAGAAAACTGATAGATGATTTGGATCCGAATAAAAAAACCGTCATTCTAAGTTTGGGAAGCGCTCAAACAACTGTATTTCAGCAAGAATTACGTAGCTATTTTAAACAAGCTGAATTTATTTGCTTGGATAAATCGGCCTCGGCTCAACAGGTAGAAGAAGTATTAACTCAGATCAGTCCCGATATGCAAATCATTGTAAGTATACACGATAGCCGCAAAAGACCAGCAGCAGTGTTAGATTACAATGCTGATTTGCTGAGATTAATGAACCGATCTGTTGAAAATGGCGCACTCATTTCTCTTTTCGCCAATCCTTACACCCTTATTCAATTGCCCGAAATTGCCAAGGCCCAAACCTTGGTGCTCAATTACCAAAATAGTGAGGAAATGCAAAAGGCAGCGGTCAAAGTAATTACCAAAGCGATTCCCTCCAAAGGGAAACTGCCGGTAAACATCAATGCCTCCCTTAAAAATGGAGATGGTTTATAAATGATGCAGAATGAAATGATCACCCTGCATCAATGATTAAAGTCAAGATTTAGCCATTCCGACCACCCAAGCTACAACCGCACCAGCAAAAGCAGACATTCCTGCATAAATCAACACATCAATAAATAAGCCGTTTAGGGTGAATAGATTACTGGTTCCGTACATGGTGAAATTTACACCTGCAGCCAGCAATAAGCCAATCCATAAGCCCGTTTTAGCTCCTGCAACGGCCGTTTGAATGTGTGCAAGGCGGCTAAAAATATAGGAAAGTAAAAAACCCGAAGCGAGGTTACCCAATGCAATCGACCATAACAACATATCTTCGCCACGGTCTACACCTGTTGCCGATCCGGTATGCGCTCGCAAAATATCAGCGAATAACATCCCGTAACACAGCCATCCTAAAAAGAAATAAGTAATGCCCCCGGCAATACCTGCTGCTAAAAAGTTTTTTGAATTCATGATTTTGTTTGGTTTATAAAAAGGTTAAAAATTTAATAGCTTAACGAACATGCCGCAAGAATTATTTTGTGTTTTAGCTGCCACTTTGCTCATTCCAACAATTAGGGCATCGAAATATCTAAGCATTATTGGAAAATTGAATGTATTAGTCTATCTTTGCAGTCCTCATTTTTGAGGGAAATAGATAATCGTTTAATAATTTAAATTTAAGCAAGTGAATACGTTAAGTTACAAAACTGTCTCTGCTAACAAAAAGACCGTTAACAAACAATGGGTAGTTGTTGACGCTCAAGGCGAGATTTTGGGGCGCTTGTCTTCTAAGATCGCAATGATGATCCGTGGAAAGCACAAGCCTACGTTTACCCCAAACGTAGACTGCGGAGATAACGTAATTGTTATCAATGCAGACAAGGTAAAACTGACCGGAAACAAATTCAACGAAAAAGAATATGTTTCTTACACCGGCTACCCTGGCGGTCAGCGTTTCATTTCTCCTAAGGAGTTAATGGCAAAACATCCGGAAAGAGTGGTTGAGAAAGCCGTTCGCGGAATGTTACCTAAAAATCGTTTGGG
>CANHCS010000055.1 GCA_947459195.1 Sphingobacteriaceae bacterium | reverse complement strand
TGCAAAGAAACCAAAGCAGAGCCAATTCCGTAGGTATAACCTTTTTCTTCGCGAATATTCGCCATTAAACGTGAGCCAAAATAACCACCAAGAATGGTATTCAGCACCTGCAATGCCGGGAAATCAGGATGGGTTCTGTTAATGGATACTTGCCCAATGCGTATGGCCGACTGCAAAGCATCTTTACGCTCGGTTAAATGCAAGTCACCTTTACCCGGCAAAAAACTAAACTCATTTTTATGAGGGTTAGTCGTTGAAGTCCAGGTTTGACCAAACTCCTTGTTGAGTAATTTGATCATCTGGTCGTTTACCAAACCTGAAATAATGAGTGTACAATTGGCTGGCTGATAAGCCTTTTGGTAGTAGGCAAGCAAGTCTGCCTGTTTCAGTTGATCATAATCTTCCGGTTGTGCCGTATGGCCATATAAGGTCTCTTTGAATAAGATCTGATTGAAGGCCCTTCGGGCGATGAAATCATTTTTTTCTAAACTGACCTGAAGTTTTTGTTTCTGATTACGAACAAAAGTATCGAGTTCATGCTGAGGAAAAATGGCATCCGTAAGTATGTCTCGCAGTAGAGGCAAGACCGATTCAAGGTGTTTATTCAAGGAATACAAAACCAAACTCGAATGATCGAAAGAATAGTCTTTTTGCAGAAAAGCGCCATAATAATCCAGTTTTTCTGCTAATTCAGCTGCTGTGTAAGAGGAGGTTCCTTCCTGCAACAAAGCATTGGTTGCAAATGCCTGCAGTGGTTTAGCGGGATCCCAGGCCACGTTTTCGAAAATAAACTCGATGCGAACCAATTCCTGATCTCCTCCATTGATCACAAAAAAAGGCAAGCCATTGTCGAGCTTAGCAGGATTGGCTTTGAGGAGTTCTATTTGCTCAACTTCTCTGAAAGCGGGCGCAACACTTCTGTTAATCATGATTTTCTGCTTTATAATACAAGGTAGAGGAGTTTTCTGGACAAAATATGTTTCGGGCAACTTGCCTAATTTCTTCTGCACTCACCCGGAGGTATTTATCTACTTCTTGGTTCAGCTCTGAGGCATCGCCCAGCAGTTCAAAATAGGCTAAATTCATCGCTTTATCTAACAAACTCATCTCCGCAAAAACCATCGTCGACTCCATTTTGTTCTTTACCTTATTCAACTCCTCTTCGCTTACCAATTCTGTTTTAATCAGGTCTAATTCTGCCCAAATGGCCTCATCTGCCGCCTCCATACTTAAATCGGGGGCAAGCTTACCCTCTACCACCATTAAGCCTGGATCGATACTTCCTAAATGGTAAGCGTTGATATCTGAAAATAACTTTTGCTCTTTCAATAATTTGCGATACAGCCGAGAAGAATTTCCTCTTGATAAAATATCTGACAACAAATCGGCAGCATAGTAAGCTGCATCCATCCTCTCAGGCATATGAAATGCCTTATAAATAGCATTAAGAGGCACTTTCGACCTTACCTCTTCCTGACGGGCAGTGCTTTGAGGCGGCTCTACTGGTAAATTTCGCATTGGTTTTACACCAGCCGGAATAGAGCCGAACCACCGCTCGGCCAATTGTTTTACTTCCGACAATTTAACTGCACCAGCCACCACCATGATGGCATTGGCAGGTACATAAAATTTATGAAAAAATGCTTTAACATCTTCAATTTGCGCATTTTCGATGTGCGAAAGCTCCTTACCGATGGTCGCCCATTGGTAGGGATGTGCCTGATAGGCCAAGGGGCGAAGCTTGAGCCAAACATCGCCGTAAGGCTGATTGAGGTAACGTTGCTTAAACTCTTCACAAACCACATTGCGTTGTACATCCAAACTTTTCTCCGAAAAAGCCAAACTCAACATTCGGTCGCTTTCGAGCCAAAAAGCCGTTTCTAAATTAACTGCTGGTAAGGTGATATAATAATTGGTGATATCATTACTGGTAAAAGCATTGTTTTCGCCACCTACCCGCTGCAGGGGCTCGTCATAAGAAGGAATATTGATAGAGCCGCCAAACATAAGGTGTTCGAAGAGATGGGCAAAACCAGTTTGACCGGGATCTTCATCTCGGGCACCCACATCATACAAAATATTTAAAACAGCCATTGGTGTGGTTGGATCTTCATGCACCAAAACCTTTAATCCGTTGGCTAATGTGAAACGTTCGAAAGAAACCATATACTTTTGTGAGCTGCTAATTTAATCATTTAAAGATTGCTTTGGGGACCGTCCAAAAATCAAGCCTAAAATATTAGAAAAGGATGATGATGAAGCTTATAGATGCCTAAATGCTTTGCTTATCTTTGTAAGCTCATGAACAGCGCTGAACTCCTAAAACGGGCCTTAAATTTTGACTTTCTTACAGCTGAGGAAGGATTGTTTCTTTTTAATGAAGCCCCTACTACTGAATTGATGTTTGTGGCAAATGAGCTTCGAAAAAAACAAGTGCCACATAACAAGGTCACCTGGATCATCGACCGCAATGTAAACACCACCAATGTTTGTATTGCCAACTGTAAATTTTGCAATTTTTTCCGTAGGCCCGGACACGAGGAAAGCTACATAACCGACATTGAGACTTACAAGATAAAGATAGAGGAAACCATTAGATATGGTGGCGACCAACTGCTGTTGCAAGGCGGACACCACCCTGATCTGGGACTTCAATTTTACGTAGACCTGTTCAGGGAGCTCAAAAATTTGTATCCGCAGCTCAAATTACACTCTTTAGGACCACCCGAAATTGCACACATCGCCAAGCTCGAAAATAAAAGCCATACCGAAGTACTCAGTGCCTTGATGGAAGCGGGTTTAGATTCGCTTCCTGGGGCGGGTGCCGAAATTTTGAACGACCGGGTAAGGCGACTCATCTCCAAAGGCAAATGTGGCGGGCAAGAATGGCTCGATGTGATGCGGGCAGCTCATCAATTGAATTTAACTACTTCTGCAACCATGATGTTTGGCCATGTGGAGACCTTGGAAGAGCGTTTCGAACACTTAGTTTGGCTCAGACAGGTTCAATCAGAAAAACCGGCTGATGCGAAAGGTTTCATCGCTTTTATTCCATGGCCTTTCCAAGATGACGGAACGCTGTTGAAAAAAATACGAGGCATCAGCAATCAGGTTACGGGTGATGAATACATCCGGATGATCGCACTCAGCCGCATCATGTTACCCAATATCAAAAACATTCAGGCTTCCTGGTTAACGATCGGTAAAGAAGTAGCCCAAATCTGTTTGCATGCAGGCGCCAACGACTTTGGTTCTATCATGATCGAAGAAAACGTGGTTTCGGCAGCGGGAGCTCCACACCGATTCACTTCTAAAGGTATTCAAGACGCCATCAGACAAGCTGGATTTGAACCGCAATTACGTACTCAGCAATATGAATTCCGCGATTTACCTGAACAAATGGTGGAACAGGTGATCAATTACTAAACCAGCCATTTGACAGGCTTTCATTATTTACTTAATTTGCCTGCCGAATGGAGAATTTAGTTCAACATATTGAAGCCTTGATCTTTTCTGCCGAGCAAAGTATCAGTCTGGAAGAGATTAAAAGTGTGGTAGAAGCAGCTTTAGAAGTAAGCCTGAGCGTTGATCAGGTTCAAGAAGCACTGAACGAGATTAAAGAAAAATATGCTTCTCCAAAACTGTCCATCAACTTAACAGAATTAGCAGGCGGTTATGTTTTCTTGACCAAAAAAGAATTCCACACAACCGTTCATCAGTTACAAATTCACCGTGCTAAGAAAAAATTAAGCCAGGCTGCAGTCGAAACCCTGGCTATTATCGCCTATAGGCAACCCATTACCAAACTGGAAATTGAGCAAATTAGAGGGGTAAACTGCGATTATACGATCCAAAAATTGCTGGAAAAAGAATTGATTGATATTGCCGGCAAGGCAGAAACCGTAGGAAAACCATTACTTTACCAAACCAGCACGCTGTTCATGGATTATTTTGGTCTAAAAAATTTGGCCGATCTACCACAGCTCAAAGACATCATGAGCTCTGAAAATGAAATTGGAGAACCATCAGAGATCTGATGCCATAAAATTTCATTTTCCCCATTTTGAATTACAAAAACTTCTTAATTTTAGGATATAAATTTTTTCTGATTGCTGATGAAAACGCCCAAAAAAAATATGGCTAAAAAAAGCGCTCCTCCAGCCGAGAAGAAATCTGCTTTGAGCAAACCGAAGCCCCAATCGAATCCTGGCTTAATTGGAGATGAGGATGAGGAAGACTTCGATTTACCTCTAAACGATGTGGATCTGGATGATCTGGATTCATTTGACGAAGACGACGATTTTTAAATTTGATTTATAAAAAATATTTAGGCATCCGAAGTTAATCGGATGCTTTTTTGTATACTTATCTCAATGAATATTGTAGAGGTTAAAACCCCAAAAGACCAGGCTAATTTCTTGGAAGTTGCCAGAATAATTTATCAGGATGATGAAAACTGGATTTGCCCTTTAGATCAGGAAGTAACAGCTGTTTTTGATCCAAAACTCAATAGTTTTCATCAGCATGGCGTTTGTACCCGCTGGGTTTTAAAATCAGATAATGACAAACTGATCGGAAGAGTGGCGGCTTTCATTAACGATAAAAAAGCCTATCAACACGAAATACCAACGGGCGGTATGGGTTTTTTCGAATGTATTGATGACAAGCAAGCAGCCCAACTTCTTTTTGATACCGCCAAAAACTGGTTGAGTAAACAAGGCATGAAAGCCATGGAAGGGCCTATTAATTTTGGCGAAAACGATACTTTTTGGGGTTTATTGGTAGAAGGATTTACACCTCCCTCCTATGGCATGAATTACCACAAACCTTATTATCATCAGTTATTTAAAAACTATGGTTTTACTACCCAATACGAACAAATAACCAATCATTTGGATTTACACCTTCCCTTTCCTGAACGATTTACTAAAATCGCAGAATGGGTAAGTGCCAAACCAGGATATCGATTTGAATACTTAAAATCGAGTCAGATAGAAAAATACGCCTTAGATTTTATTGAGATATATAATGATGCCTGGCAAAATTTTGAAAATTTTGTTCCTTTAGAAAAACAAGTGGTGATGGAAAGCTTTCAAAAAATGAAAGCCATCATGGATGAGAAACTGATCTGGTTTGCATATGTAAACAACGAACCTGCCTCCTTCGTAGTTATATTACCCGATGCTAATCAGTTAATCAAATCTTTCAAAGGAAAATTAGGTTGGTGGCAGAAAATCCAATTTGTATATAAGCGCTGGAGAGGGGTTTCTCGATTGCGTGCCGTGGTAATGGGAACTAAAATCGGTTTTCAGAAACACGGTTTAGAGTCTGCATTATTTATTCAATTGAAGAAATATGTGATGCCTCAAAAAAGATATAAAGAACTCGAGCTTTCGTGGGTGGGAGATTTTAATGATAAGATGATTGCCATTCATCAGGCTACGGGAGCTAAATTTGGGAAGCGGCATTTAACCATGCGCAAGACATTTTAATCACTCATATACGCATAAAAAAAGCCCCTGCAGTGCAGGGGCTTTTTTTTAAAATATCCAATAATTAGGCCATCACTTTCGCACGGCGTAATTCCTCATAAAGGTCGATCACTTTTTTCTGCAAGTCAATTACATCAGCTTCACGCTCCTGTAATTTTTTAGTCAGCACTTCCACCTCATTGTTGTATTTTTCTTGCTCTTCAGTATCATTAAAAGTCAATAACTGAACAATGCTCATCCCAAATAAAGTGGCGATTTGCTCTAAACGTGATAAATTCACATCCGTAATACCGGTTTCAATTTTAGAAAATGCAGGAATTGAGATGTCTAATTGTTTAGCAACATCTTCCTGGCTCCATGAACGTTGATGTCTCAACAATCTGATTTTTTTGCCTAATGTTTTCATTTAATTGGAATGTTTGGTGTGTGTAAAATTAATTAAAAGTTTATATTTTTAATAATTTATTTTTTAGCTCTTCTAAATCAATTCCACCAAAATTACCTGAACTCATGAGCAAAAAGGTTTTATTATTAAAAGGAATTGAACCCAAATATGTTTCGAATTTTTCAAAATTATCAAAAAATTTTAATCTGTCGTTATTAAATGACTTTTTCACGACAATTTCTTCAAATGGCTGCATTTGTTTTTGCCTAAAAGTATTTTGATCAATGATCACAATCGGCTGGTCAGCTTCGTCCATGGTGCCGGCATATTCATTCAAAAACTCAGCGTTCAAACTGCTAAAAGTGTGTAATTCTATCGCCGCAATTAAATCTCTTTCAGGAAATTGCTGTTTAACCGCATGTATAGTTGCCTTTAATTTTGAAGGGGAATGTGCAAAATCCTTGTAAACAGTCGCATTTTCGGTCATTCCTAAGAGCTCCAAACGCCGAGCAGCTCCTTTAAAACTGGCAATGGCCTGATGAAAAACCTCAGTGGGAATGCCCAGTTTTTCACAAACTTTTTTTGCAGCAGTTAAATTCTGAAGGTTATGCTCCCCAAAGACCTGTAAGGAAACTTTACCCTCGGGTCCGTATAAATAAGTAATGCCATGCTCAATTTCGTAAGCGGGAATCTGGTATAGAATTTTCTCAATATCCGTTTGCTTATTGCTAACCAACTTGTTCAGCTCTTCATCTAATTCACAGTAAATCAAACTCCCTCCCGGCTGTAACGTATCTATGAATAAATCAAATTGTTGGATATACGATTCCCAAGTAGGGAATACATTAATGTGATCCCAGGCAATGCCGCTGATTACGCCGATGTGGCCTTGATACAAATGAAATTTAGGTCTCCTATCAATTGGCGAAGCTAAGTATTCATCGCCTTCAATCACGATGATGGGCGCCTCTTCGGTAATTTTCACCATGGTATCAAACCCTTCGAGCTGGGCCCCTACCAAATAATCAAAATCTTTGCCGGCATATTGCAAAACATGCAAAATCATGGAGGTAATGGTGGTTTTACCATGACTGCCCCCAATGACTACTCGGGTTTTATGCTTAGACTGTTCGTAGATGTACTCTGGGTAAGAGTAAATTCGAAGTCCTAATTCCTGTGCTTTTAATAACTCAGGATTATCAATCCGGGCATGCATTCCCAAAATAACGGCATCCAAATCGCTGGTGATTTTCTCCGGAAACCAGCCGACTTCGGCAGGTAGTATATTGAAACGGGCCAGTCGAGATTTAGAAGGCTCATTGATCACATCGTCAGAACCGGAAACCTGATACCCTTTTTTAGCAAGCGCAATTGCCAGGTTATGCATCGCACTTCCGCCTATGGCAATAAAATGTACTTTCATATTAATTCTTAATGAATTTCGCAGCTGTCCAGTCCTTGTTGACCCGGTGCTCCTGATAAACCAAATCCAAGGTCGCTGCCTTTTCTTTCAAAATCTCCGTATCTGGATGCTCATAGAAACCACTTAAATAAAGTTTGCCTCCCGGGAGGAGCACATCCGAATAGTAATCTAACTGATCGAGCAAGATATTTCGATTAATATTGGCTAAAATAACATCGTAGGCTTTATCAGGGATGGCTTCTTTTGAACCACACAGGGCATTGATTTGGCTGCATTGGTTCAAAGCCGTATTTTCCAGTGTACTTTCGTAGCAGAGCGAATCATAGTCGATGGCATCCAGTTCAATTGCACCCAGTTTTTCTGCCAGAATGGCTAAAATGCCGGTTCCACAACCCATATCTAGTACTTTTTTGCCTCTAAAATCATCCTCTAACATCATCGCCATGATGAGCGAAGTGGTTTGATGATGTCCGGTACCGAAGGCCATTTTCGGATCGATCACAATCTCATAAGGATAATCAGGCTTTGGCGCATGAAAAGTGGCCCGCACATAAATTTGATCTGCAATGATGATGGGTTCGAAATTACTTTCCCAAACGGCATTCCAATTTTGGGTTTGGATCTCTATTTTTTGAAAAGCGAACTCAAATGCTGGCGAATGAGCTTTAAGCAAGTCCTTCAATGAGTCTTCATTATATAAATTGCTTGGAATATAAGCATCAAAGCCCGCATCTGTATCTTCAAAAGTATCAAATCCCAGATCAGCTAATTCAGAAATTAATAGATCCTGATGAAAATCTTCCCCTTTAACTTGGGTAAAAATTATTTTGCAATGGCTCATCGGCTGTTGAAGGTTTTCACGATATCTACAAAATCACGTGATTTTAGCGAAGCTCCCCCAATTAATCCACCATCAATATCTGTTTGAGCGAATAACTCAGCAGCATTTTTAGGATTACAGCTACCTCCGTACAAAATGCTGATCTCTTCTGCCAGTGCAGTATCGTATGCATCAGCAATGGTTTTTCTGATGAATGCATGAACTTCTTGCGCCTGTTCTGGCGATGCCGTGAGGCCGGTACCAATGGCCCAAACGGGTTCATAAGCCAATATTACCTGTTTGAATGCTGCTGCATCTAAATGCAACACGCCTCTGTTTAATTGTTCTGCGACGATGGCTAAAAAATTACCCGATTCACGTTCTTGGAGGGTCTCTCCAATGCAAAAAATAGGTGTTAATCCATTTTTTAAAACAGAGTTCACTTTTTCTGCCAATAATTCGTCGCTTTCTCCAAAATACTGACGACGCTCTGAATGTCCTAAAATGACATACTTAGCCCCCACCGACTGGATCATCGCCGCCGAAACCTCACCTGTAAAAGCACCTGCATCTGCCTGATGGCAATTTTGAGCACCTATAAACACCTTTGAACTATTTTTAGCCAATTGACCGAGTGTGTTTAGATGTATAAACGGCGGACAAACAATAACCTCTTGATTTCCAATAACTTCATCGTCAACCATAGTCAACACCTCTGAAAATAATGCGGTTCCAGCAGTGTAATCTTGATTCATTTTCCAGTTTCCTGCAACAATCTTCTTTCTCATATTTTAAAAAGTGGAGTTTTAAAATCTCCGATACTGTTCTGTTAATTCGAATACTTTGCTCAAAATATCCTTTTCTTTTTGATCGAATGTTCTATTTCGGCGTTGATATACCAATTCGGCGGTTTCAAAAACTTTATTTAAAGCATATACTTCAAAACCCTGAGCTCCACCCCAGGCAAAATCGGGCACATAATTGCGTGGATAGCCGGCACCAAATACATTGGCGCTTACGCCCACCACCGTTCCGGTATTGAACATGGTATTAATGCCGCATTTGGCATGGTCGGCCATGATGAGCCCGCAGAATTGCAAGCCAGTTTTTCTAAAACTTTGTTTCTTGTAATCCCACAAACGGACTTCGGCGTAATTATTTTTGAGGTTAGAGTTATTCGTATCGGCGCCGATGTTACACCATTCTCCCAATACCGAATTACCTAAAAATCCTTCATGGCCTTTAGAAGAATAAGCCTGTAAAATCGAATTATTTACTTCACCGCCCAACCGGCAATGCGGACCAATGGTGGTGGCTCCGTAAATTTTGGAGCCCATCTTTACCTGCGAATGTTCGCAAAGCGCAAAGCTTCCACGAACATGACTTCCTTCCCAAACCTGGGTATTTTTGGCTAGGTAAATGGGGCCTTCCAATGTGTTAAAAGTGCTGCAATAAGCCACAGCACCCTCTTCTGCAAAGAAATCATCTCCCAATATGGTATTGGTATGGTCAATCGAGGCGGATGTACGTCCGGATGTGAGCAGTTTGAAATCCTTTCGAAGTTCGATGTCGTTTAGCTTAAATAAATCTTCCGGATAGCTGATCTTCACAAAATCATGCTCATAAGTAATTAATTTGTATGATTTGGAATCATTTTCGAAAGATTGGACACCTTTCGCATCTAAGCGAAGGGCGATGAGGATCTCATCCTGAACTAAAGCTTCTCCTGATTTCAAGCCATTTACCGCAGAACAAAGACTTTCATCGGGGCAAACCGAACCGTTGATCAATAAATTATCTGTATCGATTTGTAATGAAAACTTTGGCTGTAAATAATCTATTGTCTTAAAAGATATCGGTTGGTCTGTAAATCGTTTAGCCCATTTCTCGGCAATGGTTAAGATCCCGATCCGCAGGTCGGCCACAGGCCGCGTATAGGTCAAGGGAAGGAGACACTCGCGTGATGGGTCGTCAAAAAGGATGATGCGCATTTAACAAAAATAAAAAAAGTCCCGACTGTTAGGCCGGGACTTCGGTATATTTTGCGTTTGATTACTTCTTGTTTGCGTAACGATTTTTGAATTTGTCGATACGACCAGCGGTATCCACCAATTTCATCTTACCGGTGAAGAATGGATGTGAAGTATGAGAAATCTCCAATTTTACTAATGGATATTCATTTCCATCTTCCCATTTGGTGGTTTCTTTAGTTTCAATGCATGATTTGGTCAAGAAAGCATAGTCGTTAGACATGTCTTTGAAAACCACTAATCTATAGTTTTTTGGATGTAAATCAGCTTTCATCTTCTTTCAATATCTTTTT
>CANHCS010000054.1 GCA_947459195.1 Sphingobacteriaceae bacterium | reverse complement strand
TAAAATGAACAATTTTCTGAAATGCCAAAAACCATTCATCGGCATATAATGCATTTCGTCCGCTAAAATACGTCTATCGTCGGTTCTATCTGGTATGTAAGGTGTCATTTCTTTGATATTGGCAAAATAATTGGATGATATCAGCATGCATAAATCAAAAATAAACGTGAGGGGAAAGGGTAACCAACAGCTACCATCTGAAAAACATAATCCATCACCTAAAATGAAAAATCATATGATCAATCCTATGAAGCTCCAAGTGAAAACCGACCAGGAGTTGGTTCACAGTTTTATTAAAGGCCACCAGCCCAGTTTAGAAGAATTAATCAGAAGACATCAGTCAAAAATTTACACTTCCATCTATCTCTTGGTCAAAGACCATTACTTGGCTGAAGATCTGTTTCAGGAAACCTTCATTAAAGTAATCAACAACCTGTATGCAGGAAAATACAATGAAGAAGGAAAATTCCTTCCATGGGTCATCCGAATTGCACATAACCTGGTAATTGACCATTTCAGAAAAGAAAAAAGAAGCCCTCAAATTATTAGTGTTGAAGGATTTGACATTTTCGATGTGCTTAAATTCTATGATGAACCTATTGAAACCAAAATGGTGAAAGATCAGAGTTATACCGATTTAAAGAGATTGATCCAACTACTGCCATCGGAACAAAAAGAAGTCTTAATTATGCGCCATTACGGCGAAATGAGCTTTAAAGAGATTTCAGATATTACTGGAGTAAGCATTAATACCGCATTGGGCAGGATGCGCTATGCGCTTAATAATTTGCGCAAAATGATGCATGCTAAAGAGTTGGTTTTGAGGGTCTGACCAAAATTATTTCTTAAAAAATGCTGAGCTGTAAAATATGATGGCTTAATTTTGCGTTTGTTTAAGAAATTGAAATGCTCATGCCTAAAGTAATTAGTCCTTCAGATTCCTCCTTTAACAACGATCCTATTGAGGAAATGAAGGAGCATTTTGTGCTACAAAATGAGCAAGAAATTCCACAATTTATGGTAAAAGAATTAGATGCACTCATCATCGAGCCATCGAAAATGAGCATCGAAAAAATTTTATCACACGCCAGGATGCTATTAAAAATTTAAGCTGAATTTACCTTTCCTGCTTATATTTGAGCATGCTCCTAAAAGAACGTTATCAGGCCTTTGTAGATCATTTTTCTAAGTATCAGCCTAATGCCGAAACTGAGCTGCATTATACCAATCCTTACGAACTTCTGGTGGCAGTCATCTTATCGGCTCAATGTACAGATAAGCGTATTAACCAAGTAACCCCGAAATTATTTATACGTTTCCCCGATGTCCATCAGCTTGCAAAGGCCAGTTCTGATGAGGTTTTCGAATACATCCGTTCGGTAAGTTATCCTAATAACAAAGCAAAACACCTCGTAGGGATGGCCCAAAAGCTCGTTCATGAGTTTGGAGCAGAGGTACCTTCCACTATTGAAGACTTGCAAAAATTACCCGGTGTAGGTCGAAAAACCGCCAATGTGATTGCTTCGGTCATTTACCAGGCACCCGCCATGGCGGTAGATACCCATGTTTTTAGGGTTGCCCGACGTTTAGGTTTGTGTACCAATGCCAAAACACCCCTGGCTGTAGAGAAACAATTGGTCAAATATCTGCCCGAAGATAAAATACATGTTGCGCACCACTGGCTAATTTTACATGGTCGCTATACCTGCCTGGCTCGTAGCCCGAAGTGTGAACAATGCCCCCTCAGTTGGTTTTGCAAATACTACCAGCAACAGCATACAGAAAGTGCTTTATTAAAAGCAGAAAAAGCTAAATTGCGCAAACTGGAAGCACTTAAGAAAAAGAAGACTGCAAAGAAAAATGGACGGATACTTAAGAAAAAGAGTATCAAGTCTTAGGATGTTGAAAATATTTTTGATAAAATTTTTAGCATTTTATAAATTTTATATACTTTTGAATTCTATAAACTAAAAATATGAGCAATACCGATAAATTAAAAGCCTTACAATTAACGCTAGATAAACTGGAAAAATCCTTTGGCAAAGGAGCCATCATGAAACTGGGCGATGACGCAGTAGAACCAATTGAAGCAATTTCTACTGGCTCACTGGGTTTAGATATCGCATTGGGAATTGGAGGTCTGCCCAAAGGTCGTGTAATCGAAATTTACGGTCCCGAATCTTCTGGTAAAACTACCCTGGCTACTCATGTAATTGCCGAAGCACAGAAAAAAGGTGGTATTGCTGCATTTATTGATGCAGAACATGCTTTTGACAAGTATTATGCTCAAAAATTAGGTGTAGATGTAGAAAATTTACTGATCTCTCAACCAGACAATGGAGAGCAGGCATTAGAAATTGCCGATAACCTGATCCGCTCGGGCGCCATTGACATCATTGTAATTGACTCGGTAGCTGCCTTGGTTCCTAAGGCAGAGATTGAGGGTGAAATGGGCGATTCAAAAATGGGCCTACAAGCCCGTTTAATGTCGCAAGCCCTGCGTAAGTTGACCGGAACTATCGCCAAAACTGGCTGTTGCTGTATTTTCATCAACCAATTAAGAGAAAAAATTGGTGTAATGTTCGGAAATCCTGAAACCACTACCGGAGGAAATGCATTGAAGTTTTATGCATCTGTACGTTTGGATATTCGTCGTATTTCCCAAATTAAAGAAAGCGATGAAGTTTCTGGAAATCGGGTGAGGGTAAAAATTGTGAAAAACAAAGTGGCTCCTCCCTTCCGTATTGCGGAGTTCGATATCATGTTTGGGGAAGGTATCTCTAAAGCAGGCGAAATTATCGACCTGGGAGTGGATTTCGAGATCATTAAGAAATCAGGATCTTGGTTCAGTTATAACGACACCAAATTAGGTCAGGGCCGCGATGCGGTTAAAGCATTGTTACTGGAGAATCCGGATTTAATGGATGAACTGGAAACAAAAATCAAAGAAGTGGTTACCTGCGATAAGCTGGAAATCCAACCAGAATAATAAAAAAAGCCTCAGTTTAACTGAGGCTTTTTTTATGAGGTCATTTGATCAGAAAGTCATCCTGGCCAGCGGAGCAATACTTTGATCGACATAATCTTTCTTTAAAAATTTATGATAACCGGCAATGGCAATCATGGCGGCGTTATCGGTACAATATTCAAATTTGGGAATGAATACCTGCCAACCTTTTTTTTCACCCAATTCTTGTAAGGCATTACGCAAGCCCGAATTGGCTGATACGCCTCCCGCAATGGCAATCTGATTGATTTGATACTCGGCAACTGCCCTTTTAAGTTTTGCAAGAAGAATAGAAATGATCCTTTGCTGAATGCTGGCGCAAATATCCGGGAGATTTTTTTGTATGAAATCCGGATCTGCTTTCACATTTTTCTGAACGAAGTAGAGAATAGAAGTTTTTAAGCCGCTGAAACTAAAATCTAAGCCCGGTATTTGAGGCTCTGGGAAAGAATAAGCCTCTGCAGATCCGGATTGAGCATATTGATCAATCAAAGGGCCACCGGGATAAGGCAATCCTAAAATTTTGGCTGATTTATCAAAAGCCTCACCTGCAGCATCGTCCAAAGTTTGCCCCACAATTTCCATGTTGAAATAATCGTTCACTTTCACGATCTGTGTATGTCCACCAGAAACGGTTAGACATAAAAAAGGAAAATCAGGTTTGGGATTTTCAACAAAATGAGCCAAAATATGCGCTTGCATGTGGTTTACCTCAATTAAGGGAATATTTTTGGCGAGCGCAAAAGCCTTGGCAAAAGAAGTACCCACTAAAAGTGAACCTAAAAGTCCGGGGCCACGGGTAAAAGCTACCGCATCTACTTCATTTTTGCTTATTTTAGCAACAGAAAAGGCTTCCTGAATGGCGGGTATGATGTTCTGCTGATGGGCTCTCGAAGCTAATTCTGGAACAACACCGCCATAATGTTGATGAACAAGCTGATTTGCAATAATATTAGACCGAATTTCACCGTCTATACAAATAGCAGCAGAAGTCTCATCGCAAGAAGATTCGATTCCAAGAATAATGGCCAAAACTGTATAAATTGTTTTTTGTTGAACTAATTTAATTCCGAGACAAAGCTATCAAAAAAGCAGCGAAAATAACTTTATGGGCGGTCACATCAATTTTTTTGATGTTTGCAGCATTGGTATTTTCGCTTCAATTCAGGCCTGTTCAAACCTATTTCGCACAAAAACTGGCAGCATATCTTGCTGAAGAACTCAAAACCCGGGTTGAAATCAAGGGACTTTACATCAAACCCTTTAAATCTTTAGTACTGGAAGGATTATTCATCCAAGATCTGGATAAAGACACCCTGCTCAATGCAGATGAGTTAAGTCTGGACATCAATGAGTTTTCTATCAATAGGAGAAAAATAGCGGTGAGGACCGCTCGTTTAAGTGATGCTCAATTCTATTTAAAGAAATACAAAGACAATTCCAGCAACCTGAGTTTCATCATTAATTATTTCAATACCGGTAGTACGGAAGTAAAGGAGCGTAAACCCTATGAGCTCACATTTAAAGAAATTGTGCTCAAGGGAGTTGATTTTAAATACAAAAACTACAATGCTGAACCTAGTACTAGTGGCATTGACTATAATAACCTGGACATCAAAAACCTCCAGGCAACGATCGCTGATTTAGACACCAAAAATCACCTTGCAAAAGCAGAAATCAAGGGGCTGAGCTTCCGTGAAAAATCAGGGTTTTACCTCAAAAATTTGAGCACCATAGCCATCATCGATTCCAACAAAATGGAATTTAAGAATTTGTTGCTGGTGACCCCTCAAACCACGATCAGGGATTATTTCGTAATGAAATTCAACGGTTTTGATGACCTCAATCATTTCAATGACCGGGTGCAGATGAATGCCCGCTTCCTTAATTCAAGGGTTTTGTCTACCGATATTGCATATTTCGCTCCCGAACTGAGCAAAAATTACATTGATGTTAAACTGAACGGCCAGATCAGCGGCTATGTCAAATACCTCAAAGGCAAGAAGTTGACTATTTCATCGGGTGAGAAAACCTTAATCAAAGGCGATTTTACTGTAAAGGGTTTGCCGGTGATCAAAAACACCGTTTTCGAATTGCAATTCGAGGAATTAGCAACCACAAAAAAAGATTATGAACTGATTCTGCAACGAATTACTGGAAACAAAAACAATCAATTGCCGGATGCATTCACTCAACTCGGCGACATTTCATTTAAGGGCTCATTCAGTGGTTTTACTGATGACTTCAGCACGAAGGGAGTGTTCGAAACGAAACTGGGTAATTTATTTGCAGACCTTAAAATGAATATGAGGGATCAAGAGATCCCCGAATACGAAGGAATAGTCAAAACGGAAAGTTTTGATCTGGGCGCATTATTAAACCAAGCTGATTTAGGTAAGATCAATATCGACGGAACCTTTAAGGGACAAGGATTTAAGCTGGAGGAGCTCCAAAATCAGCTGAATCTAAATATCAATTTCATCGATTTCAAACGCTACCGCTACCGCGATGTATTGGTAAACGGAGCGGTGGAACAACGAATTTTTAGCGGCCAGATCAACGTTAATGATGAACATTTGAACTTGAGTTTTAACGGCAAGATGAATCTCAACCCGGAATTACCGACTTTCAATTTTGCAGCCAAAGTTCAAAAGGCGGATCTGTTTGCCCTGAACTTACTCAAAGATAGCATCCTGATTGACGGTGAATTATACACCAATTTCAGTGGAAACCAACTGGAAAACATCCAGGGAGAAATCATGGCCAGGAACGTTTGTTTAAATAAACAAGGCAAGTACCATTTCATCGACTCCATATATTTGGCAGGTAAAGGCTTCGGCAATAATCGGGCAATTATTGCCGAATCTGATCTATTGAGTGGAAGTTTAAAGGGTAAATATGATTTGGGCACCCTGCCTTCCTATTTTAAATCGGTCGTAAAAAAATATATCCCTTCCTTACAAACTCAGATCGTTCCATTCAAGGCTCAACAATTTGAGCTCAATCTTAATCTGAAGAATTTTGAACCCATAGGTTTATTTGTAAAAGATCTCCGTATTCCGGAGGGCGCCATCCTGAATGGTAAATTCGATTCAGACAGCAATATCTCTACCATCAACGGTTTTGCCCGGAGCATACAATACCAAAAAATTAAGGCAAACAATCTGATTATCGATGAATCTACCGAGGATAACCAAATGAATATTTTCCTCACATCAGACCGTATCGATCTTACCGATAGTATCTATCTGAAAAACGTCAACGTAGCAAATATTCTTCGCAACGACAGTTTGAGCCTCAACATCAAACTTTCTGATAAGGATGCGAATAACCAACTCGACTTGAACGGTTTAGTAGAGTTCAGTGCCGATAGTTTGGCGAAACTGAACATCCTGCCTTCTGATGTAGTGATCAACAGAGAAACCTGGAGGATTCAAGATAAAGTGAAAATCAGTTTTGATCAGGGGAAAACATACATCAGTAATTTTGGTCTTTTTAGAAACAATCAGTTGATCACGGTAGACGGGGTGATCTCCTCAGATCCGAATGACATGCTTAAATTGGGTTTCAGTCAATTCAAACTGAACACACTCAACCCACTGACCAAAGCCATGGGCATCCGCTTGAAAGGTGAAATGAACGGCCAGGCGGGCTTAAGGGCACTGAGCGGCAAAACGAGAATCGCCTCCAGTTTAAAAATAGATTCGCTAGATTATAACGATAACTTCATCGGCGACTTGAACTTAGGAGCTGATTATGATAACGACATTAAATTGGCTTCTCTAAACATGGGAATCACCAATCGTGGCATCAAGAGTTTAGACATTCAGGGAACCTACGATGCGGATCCAAGCAGGGAAGAATTAGATTTAGATGTATATCTAGATAAGAGCCCACTAATTATTTTGGAGCCTTTCATTAAAAATTTAGTATCGGACTTAAAAGGAAATATTTCCAGCAATCTGAAGGTGACCGGTAAACCGTCTAATCCGCAAATCAATGGTAAACTCGGCTTGAATAATGCCAGCATGACGGTAAATTATTTGAAAACAAACTACCGTATCGATCAGCAGCTACAGGTGAACCAAAGCATCATCGATCTGAATGACTTGCGCATCAAAGACATCAATAATAACGAAGCATTGGCAAACGGGACCGTGGATATGAGCAATCCAAATAATCCAATCATCAATGTAACATTGGTGGCCAACAAATTCATGGCACTCAACACCACACCCAAAGACAATTCATCCTATTACGGTACGGCATTCAGCACCGGTGTGTTCAGCTTTGATGGCCCCACAGACAACATGAGTATTAACATCGATGCAAAAACAGAAGCGGGCACCATTTTCAATATTCCATTAAATTCGGCAGAGAAAGTGAGTGAGAGCGATTTTATTCTTTTTGTAGGAAGAGACAGCACCAAAAAAATCAGAAAAGAAAACTTCTTCAAAGGTTTGAGTATGAATTTTTCTTTAAGTGTGGATGAGGCATCCGAAGCAAATATTTATACTTCCCTAGGCCGATTAACCGGACGGGGGAAAGGAGATTTGAGTTTGAACATCTCGACGCTTGGTGATTTTGGAATGTTTGGAGATTATTTGATTTCTGAAGGAAAATTTGAGTTCACGGCCAAAGACTACATCAATAAAGTGTTTGATATTACGCAAGGCGGATCCATCAGATGGACGGGCGACCCAAGTGCGGCTACCATTAATTTGGCTGCGAAATATGGCGTAAGAACCAGCCTGAGCCCCTTGTATACCGCTGCCGGACTTGCCCCTGATGATAGCCGAGTACAAGCAGAAGCCGTGATGAATTTGAGCGGCAATTTACTCAAACCGGATATCAGCTTCGGGCTCAATTTCCCAACTAATTCTTATGTAAAAGATCAATTGCAAGGTTATTTAAGCGATGTAAACAATGTCAATCAACAGGCGCTGAGTCTGATCGTTCGGCGTAGTTTTGCGCCGGGTAATGGCTCGGCCACTTTAACCAATCAGATCAACACCACGGTAATCAGTGCGGGAACTGAAATCGCATTTAACCAGCTGAACAACATCCTCAGTCAATCTTTAAATCTGAACTTTGTGGACCTCAACATCCGCTCTCTGAACGAAGCCAGTGCTTCGGTTCGTTTATTGAACGACCGTTTGGTATTAACCGGTGGGGTAACCGACCGCCGAGCAGCGATTACTGATTTTGATGTGCTCGGAAATGAAGTTGCCAGAGATTTTGAAGCTTCTTACCTCATTAAAAAAGATGGGAGCCTCGTACTTAGAGGATCCAATCGCTTGGGTAATCGTAATTCATTAACCATTACCAACCAAGAATATGTAAGTGCCATAGGTTTGGTTTACCGTCGCGATTTCGACAATTTCGGAGAATTCCTCAATCAGCTGATTGGCAAAGAACGCAGGGAAGAAAGATTGCGTCAAAGCATGAATAAAGCCAAGGAAGAAGCAGAAAAAAATAAGAAAAAACCTTAAGAGCGGTCTTTCATGATGGTATGACCCATCTTGTCTCTTTTGGTTTTCAAATAAGATTCATTGTGCTGATTGGAAGGCACTTCAATCGGAACGTTTTCTACCACTTCTAATCCATACCCAATTAAACCGGCACGCTTAGTGGGATTATTGGACATTAATTTCATTTTGGTGATACCTAGGCTACGAATAATTTGTGCCCCAACGCCATAATCACGCTGATCCATTTTAAAGCCTAATTTCAGATTTGCTTCTACCGTATCGAATCCATTTTCTTGCAGACTGTAAGCATTCAATTTATTAATCAAGCCAATGCCTCTGCCCTCCTGATTCATATAAATGATGGCTCCCTTGCCCTCTTTCTCAATCATTTGCATGGCTGCATGAAGCTGAGGTCCACAATCGCACCTGCAAGAGCCAAAAATATCACCGGTGATGCAAGAACTATGCACCCTCACCAGCACAGGTTCATCGGCAGACCAGGTTCCTTTCACCAACGCCAAATGCTGCTCCCCGGTATTGATTTGTGTGTAAGCTACCAGGTCAAAGTTTCCCCATTCTGTAGGTAATTGAACGGAAACTTCTTTTTTAATCAAACTTTCGTTGCTGAGTCTGTAAGCAATTAGATCTTCAATGGAAATGATTTTTAGATCGAATTTTTTAGCAATTTCAATCAGCTCGGGTAAACGTGCCATCTCTCCATTCTCATTCATGATCTCCACAATCACACCGGCAGGCTCAAAGCCAGCCATCCTGGCCAGATCGATCGCCGCTTCGGTATGACCGGCCCTGCGTAAAACACCCCCTTCTTTGGCACGTAAAGGGAAAATATGCCCGGGGCGACCCAATTCTTCGGGCTTGGTATCTGGACTAATTAAAGCCATGATCGTTTTAGACCGATCAGAAGCTGAAATTCCGGTGGTACAGCCATTACCAATTAAATCAACAGAAACGGTAAAATTAGTTTCGTGGGTGGCGGTATTTTTACCTACCATCAGATCCAACTTTAAATCATCGCAACGCGACTCAGTGAGGGGAGCACAGATCAATCCACGACCATGGATGGCCATGAAATTAATCACTTCCGGACTAGCATTTCGGGCGGCCGTTAAAAAATCACCTTCGTTCTCTCTGTCCTCATCATCCACCACAATAACTACTTTTCCGGCTTTAATATCGGCTATTGCCTCTTCAATCGTGTTGAGCATGATCTTAATTTAACTTCTATATGGAAGTATTGATGTAGGCAAATTTAGCTATTCTAAAAGCAAAATTATGCTCATCGCAATAAAAGGGTAGCTATTATGACAATTCAGCATTCGCTTTTTTGTCTTTGAGCTTCCAAAGCTTCTTAAACCATTGCTTGTATAAATCAGCATCAAACAAGACGGAATCTACACTGGCTTTATAGGTAAGAAATGCACCCAATGGGGACAGCACAATTACCGCAATCCATATACCCAGAACAGGAGAGATCGCCCCCTCTTTCGCATACTTCTCACCAATGGTTGAAATGATATGGTAAAAGAGGAAAAATATCACTGACATGACCACCGGCAGGCCCAATCCCCCTTTCCGGATGATGGCGCCGAGCGGTGCTCCAATGAAA
Organism: Sphingobacteriaceae bacterium; assembly: GCA_947459195.1. GTDB lineage: Bacteria > Bacteroidota > Bacteroidia > Sphingobacteriales > Sphingobacteriaceae > JAIPAN01. The sequence goes on along the minus strand of CANHCS010000054.1, from coordinate 342 downwards.
AAGAGTACCAAGCAAGAAACGGCGAGGGATATTTTTTTGTGATACTCAACTATAAAATGTCTGATTTTATCGGCATAATCGGCGTCTAAAAGTGTTTTGGAAGAAAGCACATCTCTTACTCCGCTTACTTGCTCTGTAGCCGTGCCGTAAATTCTTGATCGGTCTTTAACGGGCAGGTAACTCAGTATATCATCCGATTTGAAAGCTCCGTTTTTTACCGGTTTAGCCTTGGTATCAATTTCTAAAATTTTATACCTGTATTTTAATGCCTGATAAACAGTTTGCCGGTTACTATCCGACTGTAATGCAATAGAATCACGGTAATAACTCAATTGCTTCATG
>CANHCS010000053.1 GCA_947459195.1 Sphingobacteriaceae bacterium | reverse complement strand
ATTTTCGTCACATCTGCGTAATTTGGAGTAAGATATTCGCTTAAACATCGTTTTAAACTAAAATGGTTCAATTGTTGATAAAACTTTACAAAAAACGCTCTTGGAATCCTGTAATTAATTAATAGATTAGGACATTGAACACCAAGACAGAAAGGTAATCACATGGAAGCGAAATTTTCACCGCGTGTAAAAGACGTGATCTCATTTAGTAGGGAAGAGGCTTTACGCCTCGGGCATGATTACATCGGCACCGAGCATTTGTTGCTAGGGCTGATTCGTGAAGGCGACGGTATGGCCATTAAAATTCTTAAAGAATTAGGGCTGGATACTGCTGCTGTACGCCGTTCTGTAGAGGATGCGGTGAGAGGCAATCAGGGTGCTGCCGTTAATCTTGGAAATATCCCATTAACTAAACAAGCAGAAAAAGTACTCAAGATTACTTATCTGGAAGCCAAGATTTTCAAAAGCGAGATTATTGGTACCGAACATTTATTATTATCCATTTTGAGAGATGAGGACAATGTAGCCTCACAAATCTTGTCTCAATATCAAGTTGATTACGAAGGATTTAAGGCGGAGGTGGAGAACAATCGTGAAGACATAAGAGATGAAGCTCCGGGATCTGCTGCGGGAGGCGAGGATGAATATCGTGAAGAGGATAGCTTCAGCCAGCCTAAAAAGGTTTCTGATATTAAATCTAAAACTCCGGTTCTTGATAATTTCGGCCGCGACTTAACCAAAGCAGCCGAAGAAGGTCGTTTAGATCCAATTGTGGGTCGTGATAAAGAAATTGAACGGGTATCTCAAATTTTATCTCGTCGTAAGAAAAACAATCCAATTTTGATTGGTGAGCCCGGTGTCGGTAAATCGGCCATTGCCGAAGGTCTGGCACTCAGAATTGTACAGCGTAAAGTTTCGCGGGTATTATTCAACAAACGGGTAGTGACTTTAGATCTTGCTTCGCTGGTAGCCGGTACCAAATACCGTGGCCAGTTTGAAGAAAGAATGAAAGCCGTGATGAATGAATTGGAAAAATCTCCGGATGTAATCTTGTTCATCGATGAGATTCATACCATTGTAGGTGCCGGTGGTGCCTCCGGTTCATTAGATGCTTCAAACATGTTTAAACCGGCCCTGGCCCGTGGAGAAATTCAGTGCATTGGCGCTACCACTCTTGATGAATATCGTCAATTCATTGAAAAAGATGGGGCCTTAGACCGTCGTTTCCAGAAAGTAATGGTGGAGCCAGCAACACCGGATGAAACCATCGAAATTTTGAATCGAATTAAAGAAAAATACGAGGAGCACCATGGGGTTTCTTATACTCCGGAAGCGATCAATGCTTGCGTGAGTTTAACTGCCCGTTACATCACCGATCGTTTCTTGCCAGATAAAGCCATTGATGCACTTGATGAGGCAGGTTCACGTGTGCACCTTACCAATATTCATGTGCCGCAAAATATCATTGATATTGAGCAGCAGATTGAAGACATCAAGGTAGAGAAGAACAAAGTGGTTCGCAGTCAGAAATACGAAGAGGCTGCCAAACTTCGCGATACCGAAAAACATTTGCTGGAGCAATTGGAAAAAGCCAAAGCGGAATGGGAAGCAGAAACAAAAACGAAGCGTTACACCGTAAATGAAGACAATGTGGCCGAAGTAGTGGCCATGATGACTGGAATTCCGGTGCAACGTGTGGGGCAAACCGACAGCCAGAAATTGCTGGGTATGTTCGATGCCATTAACAGCCGGGTGATCGGTCAGGAAGATGCAGTTCGTAAATTGACCAAAGCCATTCAACGTACTCGTGCCGGATTGAAAGATCCTAAAAAACCGATCGGTTCTTTTATTTTCCTGGGGCCAACTGGTGTAGGTAAAACCGAGTTAGCTAAGGAGTTAGCTCGTTTCATGTTCGATTCTGAGGATTCTTTGATCCAGATCGATATGAGTGAATACATGGAAAAATTTGCTGTTTCACGTTTGGTTGGAGCGCCTCCGGGTTACGTAGGTTATGAAGAGGGCGGACAGCTGACTGAGAAAGTTCGCCGGAAGCCATATGCAGTGGTTTTGTTGGATGAAATTGAGAAAGCGCACCCGGATGTATTCAATATTTTATTGCAAGTGTTAGATGAAGGCCAGCTGACGGATAGTTTGGGAAGAAAGGTAGATTTTAGAAATACCATCGTAATCATGACTTCGAACATTGGCGCTCGTCAGTTGAAGGATTTTGGCCAGGGGGTGGGTTTCTCCACTGCTGCTAAAATGGACCAGGCTGATCAACATTCGCGGACTGTCATTGAAAATGCGCTGAAAAAAGCTTTTGCACCAGAGTTTCTGAACCGTGTAGACGATGTGGTGGTATTCAATTCATTGGGCAAAGAAGAAATCTACAAGATCATTGACATTGAATTGAAATCTTTGTTTAGCCGGATACATGGCTTGGGTTACGAAATCCAGCTGACCGATGCTGCAAAGGAGTTCATTGCTGAAAAAGGTTATGATACCAATTTTGGGGCCCGCCCTTTGAAACGAGCAATTCAGAAATACCTGGAAGATCCGGTAGCTGAAGAGATCTTGAAAGGCGAACTCCACGAAGGAGATCTAATATCGATCGATTTTGATAAAGAAAGCCAGGAAATCAAGATCCTGGGTAAAGGCAAGCCTAAAAAACGAAAAGAAGAAAAAAACGAGGGTTAAGCCCTCATCAAAAAAGCCTCCCGGAATTTCCTGGAGGCTTTTTTAGTTGATAAAATTTCGATTATTTCTCCATCTGTTCGATGACTGCATTGGTTACCCCGGTAAAGGAGAAGCCACCATCATGGAATAAGTTCTGCATGGTGACCATACGGGTCATGTCAGAGAATAAAGTAACGGTATAATCAGCACACTGATCTGCATTGGCATTTCCTAGTGGCGACATTTTTTCTGCATAAGATACAAAGCCATCAAAACCCTTTACTCCTGAACCGGCAGTAGTAACGGTAGGCGATTGGGAAATGGTATTTACCCTGACTTTTTTCTTCACTCCATAATGGTAGCCGAAGCTACGGGAGATACTTTCGAGTAAGGACTTGGCATCGGCCATCTCATTGTAATCGGGGAAAACACGCTGAGCAGCAATATAAGTTAGAGCCACCACCGATCCCCACTCATTGATGGCATCGTGTTTCATGGCAGTTTGCAAAACACGGTGTAAACTCATCGCTGAGATATCCATGGTTTTGTGCATGAAATCATAGTTAGCCTCGGTATAGGCAATGCCTTTACGCACATTTAAACTCATCCCAATTGAATGAAGCATAAAATCGACCCCACCACCGAAATGGGCTTTGGTTTGAGCGAACAAATTGTCCAGGTCTTCCATGCTGGTCACATCGGCCGGAATGACCGGCGCCTTACAAACTTCGGCCAGTTTGTTGATCTCGCCCATGCGCAAAGCAATAGGAGCATTGGTTAAAACAATTTCTGCGCCTTCTTCAACGCAACGTAAGGCAGTTTTCCAGGCGATAGAACGTTCGTCTAAAGCACCGAAAATAATTCCTTTTTTACCTTTCAGTAAGTTATGACCCATGTCGTTTTGTATTTATTGATTTATCAAACTTATAAAAAATCTTAAAATCTGCCGCCTAGATTCCAATTAATTGGCTAAAAGCTCCTTGGCATTTTGTAAGGCAAATTCACCTGGATTCTCCCCACTCAGCATTTTTGCTATTTCAAGTACCCTTTCATTACTGGTTAATTCCGAAATTTTGGTGAGGGTTTGAGGACCGCTCTCGTCTTTAAAAACGCGAAAATGCGTCCCCATTTTGCTGGCGATCTGCGGCAAGTGTGTGATGGTGATCACCTGCATATTTTTGGCCAAGTGCTGCATGTTATTGCCTACTTTTAAGGCCACTTCTCCAGATATACCGGTATCAATTTCATCAAAAATAATAGTCGGCAACGCAGTTTGCTTTGCAATGAGCGATTTGATGCTCAGCATTAAACGAGATAGCTCACCACCCGAAGCCACTTTATTCATAGCTTGTGGTAATTGCCCTTTGTTGGCGCTAAACAGGAACTGAATTCGGTCGGCACCAGATTCATTCAATGATTCTATAGTGATTTCCTGATTCACTTTTAGCTGGGCATTGGGCATCCCGACTTCTGCCAAACTCAACTGCACTTGTTTTTCTAGTTCGGGAATGTGTTTTGTTCGATTAGCTGAAATTATACCGGCTAATTTCAATAAGTCTGCCTGCAGTTTCGATTCTTGCTTTTTTAGCTCTTCAATCTCTTCTTCTCCAGATAACAGTTGATTCAATTGCTGTGCAAATCTTTCTCTGATCTCCAGTAGTTCGCTGGTATTGTTTACCCGGTGTTTCTTCTGTAAGCTGTAAATGGTATCCAGTCGCTCTGCTATGGCTGTAGCCCTGTTTTCATCGATCAAAATGTGCTGCCCGATGCTCTCGAGTTCAGCATTGATGTCTTTGAGTTCAATCAAAACACTTTTTAGTCTTTCAGAGATAATTGAAAACTCGGGGTTGTATTTTTCTATACCTTGAAGCAGCGTATTCGACTCTTTAACCTGTTGAATAGCGGCTTGTTCTGATTCGGATAATAAATAATTGATGGAAACCAAAGAACGTTTAATTTCTTCGGCATGTTCGAGCATTTTTAATTCCTGCTCCAGTTTTTCTTGTTCGCCGTCCAACAAGTCGGCAGCTTCTAATTCGTCAAATTGGAACTGCAGGTAATCCTGCTCGGCCTTGGCTCGCTCAAAGTTGCTGGTGAGCTCCTGTAGTTTTTTGGAGACAAGTTTATGTTGTTGATAGCTTTGCCGATAGTTTGCCAGTATCTCATCATGTTCGGCCAAGGTATCCAGTACCAGCAATTGGAAATCTTCTGTATTGATGGCAAGCGTGGCATGCTGCGAATGGATATCAATCAGCTGTTCACCTAAATTTTTAAGGAGTGCCAGGTTAACCGGTGTATCATTAATAAAGGCACGGGTCTTCCCATCGGCAGAGATCTCTCGTCTCAAAACAGTGTCGGCTTCATAATCCAGATCATTGTCTACAAAGAACTGCTGCAAATGATAATCTTGAATAGCGAAAATCCCCTCAATTACACATTTTTTATCTTGATTGTAGAAATACTTACTCTCGGCCCTTTGCCCCAGAATAAGTGACAAGGCTCCCAAAATAATGGACTTTCCTGCACCTGTTTCTCCGGTAATGATATTCAGCTCCTTGGAGAAGGAGATGTTCAATTGATCGATGAGTGCGTAATTGCTTATGGAGAGCCTCTGCAGCATGGCTGGGTTTTTCGCTAAAATAGGAATTTTGCCAGATTCTATTTCCTCAAAAAAGGGGATGAACGCTATTTTTTAAGTGACTCGTATTTTGCAACGTTGGTCGGATCGAGTTTCATTAAAATTTGTGCGGCCCTCATTTTATCGGCTGGATTAGCATTTTTTAAAATATTGATCAGCTCGTCGGCTTTTGCGGTAAAAAATAACTGGGTGAGCATGGCGCCTTGTTTTTGCTGATCGAGTTTTTCTAATTCAGGTAAAAGCTGTGTAATGGTTTGGCGAGCCTTAGCAGGGTTATCGCTCATTTCATCCAGCCCATTGCGGTGGTACACATAGAAAGCTTCCCGAAGGGGGATGAAACTTTTATTGTTCAGGTTTTCGATCAGCCAAAAGCGGTTTCTCAGTCCTTCGAAGGCTTTCCAGCCTGCATTGGGTGAATTTTGGGCATTATTTAAAATGTTTTGTGCCTTTGCGAAATACGGGTTGCCGCTCAGTTTACTAAAGGAGTCGCAGTCGAGGCCAACCGCTATGTTGGCATAAAAAGCCAATAATGAACTTAAATTTGAAATATAATTTTGATCTGAGAAGTCAATGGCTTGTCCTTCGATGTAATAAAAATCAAAAAACTGATCGCTCAGGTTGAGTAGTGTACTATTGTAAGAGGAGTTGTAAACCGGACGGCTCACTTGGATTTGGGCCTCGGCTTTAAAATTGGGGGATGATCCATCCCATTCGGTAATGTTGATCACTAAATTACAATCAATCCTTTCTTGCGGTTTGATCACATCGCTGCTCCATTTTCTGCCGTTCATGAATTCGACAATACCGCTTTCCAACACATCTAAAATCCTTTTATTCGCACTTTGAACTTTGGGAGAAAGAATTTGCACACGGGTATTGAGATCTTGTGCATGCAGGCTGATGAACAGGCAGCAGAGGTTAAAGAGCAGAAATAGTCTCTTATACATCATACTAAAGATAATATTTTTTGACAGATGTCTGCCGCTACTTCACTTTTAGTCTTTAGTTCAAACGTCTTTATTTCCAGCTTCTTATCGATGAGGGTGATTTTATTGGTGTCGCCTTTAAAGCCGGCGCCCTCATCCTTTAGGGAGTTCAATACAATTAAATCCAGATTTTTCTTTTGCAATTTTTGGATGGCATGCTCCTGCTCGTTTTCTGTTTCAAGGGCAAAGCCAATGAGCACTTGCCCTGGTTTCTTCTGAGAACCCAATTCCGAGAGGATATCAACGGTTTTTACCAGATTGATAGCAAATGAGGCTTCTTTCTTTTTGATTTTTTCTTTCGCAACCAACTCTGGCTGATAGTCGGCCACCGCTGCACTCATCACGGTAATGTCTGCTTGCGAATAGTGCTGACTTACAGCTTCATGCATTTCTGCAGCCGATATTACATCTATTCGTTTAATTTTTTTGTTCTGCAATTGCTGGGCACTTGGTCCGCTGATCAAAACCACTTCGGCACCCAGTTGGTACAATTCTTCAGCGATACTGAAACCCATTTTTCCTGAGGAGTGATTGCCAATAAACCGTACCGGATCAATGGCTTCGTAAGTGGGCCCCGCGGTAACCAGCGCTTTTTTACCGCTTAACGGAAGTTTTTTTTTTAGTTCTTGATTCAGAAAACCAACAATTTCTTCAGGTTCAGCCATTCGGCCTTCGCCAATTAAGCCGCTGGCCAGTTCGCCATAAGCAGGTTGAATGATGTGGTTCCCGAATTTAGCCAGCTGATCCACATTTTGCTGAGTAGAGGGGTGTTTCCACATGTCTAAATCCATCGCTGGAGCAAAAAATACCGGACATTTAGCAGAGAGGTAAGTAGCCAGCAGCAGGTTGTCACATATACCATTGGCCATTTTAGCCAAGGTATTGGCACTTGCCGGCGCCAGGAGGAAAAGATCGGCCCAAAGGCCCAAATCCACGTGGTTATTCCATTCTCCGGTATCTGGTTTGAAATATTCTACTAATACCGGACGCTTAGAAAGGGTAGATAAAGTTAAAGGCGTAATAAACTCAGTGGCGTCTTTGGTCATGAGCACCTGGACCTCAGCCCCCTCTTTCACCAACAGGCGAATGAGATGAGCTGCTTTGTAGCTGGCTATACTGCCGCAAACACCCAGGATGACTTTTTTGCCCTGAAGCATAAACCTGTGTTTATCAGGAGTTTTGTTCTTTAGACGGATTACGGTGATAAACTTTACCGTTGATGAATTCATCTACCGCAATTAAAGTGGGTTTTGGCAAACGCTCATAGTGTTTTGAAATCTCGATTTGTTCGCGATTTTCAAAAACTTCTTCTAAATTATCGTTTGAAGAAGCAAACTCAGCCAATTTAGCATGCAGCTCTTCTTTCATGTTACTGGAAATCTGGTTGGCACGCTTCGCAATCACTACGATTGATTCATAGATATTGTCGGTTTCTTTGTCTAATTCACGCAGATCACGAGTAATGGTGCTGCTTGGAACGGTTGGTTTATTTGTCATCATTTTGATTTTTATTTTCTTCTGGTTTAGCTTCTTTAGCTTTCTGTTCGGCAGCAAAGGTGGCTAATAGTTTTTTTACAGTAATGATATCTTTTTCTGAGTCCTTCTTCAATTGTTCTGCTTCCTTCAAGTATTTACTGGAAGGATAATTATCCGCGAAATCGTTGCTCAGTTGGATGGCCTCCAAAAAACGCTCTTCTTGTTTCTCCTCAAAGCTGTTTTTGGCGTACAAATATTGAGATTTAATGGTCAAAAATTCCATTTCCTCAGCGTATTTTATATCTGGAAAGTCACGCATAGAATTTTTAAATGCAATAACTGCCGATTTATAGTCGCCAATGTTGAAATACAATTTGGCGTTCTCGTATGATTTAATCTCCAACTTATCCCTTAAATCCTGGATGAGCTTACTGGCTTCTTCCACACGTTCACTTCTTGGATACAAATTGATGAAAAGCTGCAATGCTTCAATGGCCCTGATCGTGTTGCCCTGGTCCAGCGAAAAGGTGGGAGACTCCAAGTAAAAACAGTAGGCACCCATATAACGACATTCTTCTGCTTTCGGGCTACTCGGATAGGTGTCGGCAAATGTTTTGAAATGATACCTGGCGGTGGTATAGTCCTTTAATTTGTAGTTGGTATACGCAAAATAGTAGTAAAGATCTTCGGCCTCGGCCCGTCCGCGGTAACGTTGTACCAAGTCGTCGAAGAGAATTAGGGCCTTGTTGTAGTCTTTTTTCTCGTAGAGTTTAACCGCTTCCTGGTATTTTTTTGCAATATCAGTGCTCTCTCTTAATTTTTCGAACTTGCTTTTGCAGCCTTGTGCGGTCATTAAGAGCACAATAGTGAAACTGATGAAGCCTATGCGCCTAAACTTAAACATCTTGCAAAGATAGCTTTAATTGTGCTAAACATCAATTTTTTTAATCTGTAAGCTAATCTAATGGGATTTTGTCTTTCCCTTTCTTTTTTAACAGTCTTTAACAAAAAAGCACTCCGATAGCTCCTAATTTAGTCATCATAAAACAATAATCAAATTCTAAGTTCGTTCCTGAATATACTTGATTTGGGAATGCCTTGCTTTTTCCTGTAAATTGCATCTTATGAAATGGAAATTATATCAATCGCTGATTTTTGTCTGCCTCTGTGTTTTGCCCCTTACCTTTTTGGGTCAATCAAAAGACAAACCAGAAAATAATTGGCATCATTTGGACCTTAAATCGGATGGCATTTTTGGCATCAGCACCGAAAAAGCCTATCAATTGCTAAAAAACCGGACAGCCAAACCGGTGATAGTAGCAGTGATTGATGGCGGAATTGACATTGAGCACGAAGATTTGAAAGAGGTGATTTGGGTGAACGAGAAAGAAATTCCCGGCAATGGGAAAGATGACGATGCGAATGGGTATACAGATGATGTACACGGTTGGAGTTTTATTGGCTCAGAAAAAGGGAATGTGCATTATGACAACACGGAAATGGTGAGGCTCCTTCGTAAACTCAAACCAACTTACGAAACCGCCTTGAACTCCACCCCCTTTTCTCCCGAGGAACGAAAGGAGTTTGAACTTTACCAGCGATTAATTTCTGATTATATGGCTCAGTTGGAGCAAGCGAAAGCAGGATTTTATAGTATTTCTCTTTTCAAGAAAACGCTTCAGGAGATAATCGATAAAATAGGAACTTTCTCACCAAAATTAGCTGATTTTGAAGATTACAAAGCTGAGAACGATTTAGAAAATAGGGCGCTGAAGGCAATCAAGTCATCTTTAAAAGAAGAGCCTGATTTTGGTAAACTCAAAGAAGAAATAGATGAAACGCTGAAACATTATGATACACAGTTAAAGTATCATCTCAATTTAGATTATGATCCGAGAGCTATTGTGGGAGATCGATATGAAGACAGCAGTGAACGCAGTTACGGCTCGCCAGATGTTGAAGGGCCCGATGCAGAGCATGGCACCCACGTGGCAGGCATCATTGCAGCTATTAGAAATAATGGGAAAGGCTTAGATGGCGTTGCCAACCAGGTAAAGATCATGGCTTTGAGGGTGGTGCCCGATGGAGATGAGCGTGATAAGGACGTGGCTAATGCCATCAGATATGCAGTTGACAATGGCGCAAAAATTATCAATATGAGTTTCGGTAAGGCTTATGTTTGGAATAAGGCAGTAGTCGATTCGGCTGTGCAATATGCACAAGCAAAAGATGTATTGTTGGTACATGCAGCAGGTAATGATGCCAAAAACACCGATATCACTAAAAACTATCCTAACCGCTTTTATTCAGACAGTACGGGCCTGAATATGGGAATGGCGCAGTCATGGATCGAAGTTGGGGCCTCTGGATGGGAGAATAACGAAGAACTTGCAGCAGAATTCTCCAACTATGGCAAAAAAAGTGTGCATGTTTTTGCCCCCGGTGTTCAAATTTATTCGAGTATTCCCGATTCAAAATACAAACAGATCAATGGCACGAGTATGGCCGCTCCGGTAGTTTCGGGCTTGGCGGCGATGTTAAGATCTTATTTCCCTCAACTCAGTGCAATTGCTGTAAAAGATTTGATTGTACAATCGGTGCAAAAAGTAGAACAAAAGGTAAAAGTAAGGGGAGAGCAGGGGAACACCCGTTTGATTTTTTCAGAATTATGTTCCAGTGGCGGCATCATCAATGCTCAGAAAGCAGTCGAAATGGCACTAAAAACTATGAAATAGACAGATGCTTACTTTAGAAATAAAAAATGCCTCCATGGAGGCATTTTTTGGTAGCGGGGAGCAGGATCGAACTGCCGACCTCAGGGTTATGAATCCTGCGCTCTAACCAGCTGAGCTACCCCGCCAGGTCCAATTTAAATTGGTTTGCAAATATAGGATAAAAT
>CANHCS010000052.1 GCA_947459195.1 Sphingobacteriaceae bacterium | reverse complement strand
GCAAAATTAGTTCGGGGAGCTTACATGGAAAAAGAACGTAAACGTGCTGCCGAAATGGCTTATCCATCGCCCATACAGCCTGATAAGGAGAGCAGCGATCGCGATTACGATTTAGCGGTTAAAGCATGTATGGAGCAGCTGGATCATGTAGGTTTTGTTGCCGGTACACACAATGAAAATTCATGCCGTTTGCTGGCCGATTTACTCGATCAGCAGGGTGTGGAGCACCAGCACCCGCATGTATTTTTCTCGCAGTTGTTGGGGATGAGCGATAACCTGAGCTTCAATTTATCAAACGCCGGATACAATGTGGCAAAATATGTTCCTTATGGTCCCGTTAAAGCTGTATTGCCTTATTTGTTTAGAAGGGCACAGGAGAACACCTCCATTGCCGGGCAAATGGGCCGCGAATTGGGATTGATTTTGAAAGAGAAGCGTAGAAGAGGAATATAATGATGCAAGCTGCAAAGTCAAAGAGCGCTCTAAATTTCATCTTTTTAACCCTGCTGATTGATATTACCGGTCTGGGTATCATCATTCCGGTGGTTCCAAAGCTGATTACCGAATTAAGCGGAGAAGGATTGAGTGCAGCTTCAGAATATGGTGGCTGGCTGACTTTCACTTATGCCATCATGCAATTTATATTTTCGCCCATTTTAGGCAATTTAAGCGACCGTTATGGCCGTCGACCGGTTCTGCTGATCTCCCTTTTTGGATTAGGCATCGATTATTTATTTCTGGCCTTTGCGCCCAGTCTGTTTTGGTTATTTATTGGTCGGATGGTAGCGGGTGTTGCTGGAGCGAGCATCACTACGGCTACGGCTTACATTGCCGATGTATCCACACCTGAAAAAAGAGCACAAAACTTTGGTCTAATTGGTGCAGCTTTTGGGATCGGGTTCATCATTGGGCCAGTTATGGGCGGACTTTTGGGTCAATACGGAGCACGGATCCCTTTTTTGGCTGCTGCGGCCCTCTCTTTGCTGAATTTTCTGTATGGCTATTTTATTTTGCCAGAGTCATTGACTAAAACCAAGCGCAGAAACTTTGAATGGAAAAACGCAAATCCAATTAAATCAGTGATTCGATTAAAGCGTTATCCTCAGGTATTGGGTTTGGTTGGATCTTTGATTTTGGTGTACCTCGCCGGACAGGCAATTCAAAGTGTGTGGACCTATTACAACATGTATAAATTTGGCTGGAATGAAACGCTTGTGGGTTATTCTTTAGGCTTTATTGGCATAATGGTGGCCCTGGTACAAGGAGGTTTGATTCGAATTGCAATTCCTAAATTAGGACAAGAGAAAAGTTTGTATATCGGACTGGCATTGTACAGTTTTGGTTACCTCTTATTTGCTTTTGCAACAGAGAGCTGGATGATGTTTGCTTTCATGATTCCCTATTCTTTAGGTGGGATAGCAGGTCCAGCTTTGCAAGGGATCATATCTACTCACGTGCCGGATGATGAGCAAGGAGAGCTTCAGGGCACATTGACCAGTATGATGAGCCTTACCTCTATTGTTGGTCCATTACTAATGACTCATCTTTTTGCAAATTTCAGTGGTAAGCAAGCGATTTTTGAATTTCCCGGAGTTCCGTTTTTGGTAGGATCTGTCTTGTTTCTATTGAGTAGTGTTTGGGCCTACCGATCCATCCATGCTAGGGCTTAAATTTTTCCTTGCCGCTCAATAAGTCGAAAAATAAAAGAAAATCGCTGGCAAGGCTGTAGGCCGGATATTTAAAAGTTGCAGGTTTATTTTTCTCAAAGAAAAAATGACCTACCCATGCAAAACCATATCCCACAAAAGGTATCAATAATAATAACCTTGCATCATGAAACAGCAGAGAGGCGGGTAATAATAAAATGACCAGTGCGGTGCCGATGAAGTGCAGGATACGACTGGTGCTGTTACTATGCTCGGTAAGGTAAAAAGGGTAAAATTCCTTGAGTGATTGATAGCGTTTTTCTTCCATGGATCTAAATTAGAAAAATTGGCTTATAAAATTCCAGACTGATACAGGAATTCAGGCAGGCTTTGCTCTGCAGTCAATAGATGAGTGTTAAGCCCCAGCGATGCCCCAGTACGCAGGTGTTGTGGACTGTCGTCGATGAACAAGGTTTCACTTACATTTAGATCATGTTTTTCGATCACATATTCGAATATGTTTGCATCCGGTTTCCGCATACCCATCAGGTGAGAATAGTAATCTTTTTCAAAAAACACTTCGTTTGATGCCAAACCGTGTTCTCGATTTAAATAATCCATGATCCATTTGTAATGGATTTGGTTGTTATTACTCAATAAAAATGTATGATATTTTGATTTGGCAGCCAATAAAACTTCATGATTACCCACTGGCACACCAATCAGCAGGCTATTCCAGGCATCGTCGATTTCGGTATCACTCAATAACGGGTGATTAGCCAACTTCCTGATTCCATCCCTAAACTCAGCCGGACTGATCAAACCTTTCTCAAATTCATTGAAAATAGGGTGGTGCCCACTATGTGAAAAAAACTCCTCCACATTTTTAATTCCAAGATCAACAAAGCTTTGTTGTGCCCTCCTGAAGTCTATACGGAAGATGACGTTCCCGTAATCGAAAATGATGTTTTTAATTTCAGACATGTTTTGATTTTAAAATCTGCCTGCAAATATGTAAAATTGCAGTGCAAAAACATTGTTTTAGCGGCGCCTATAGCTCAGTCGGTTAGAGTAGAAGACTCATAATCTTTTGGTCCCTGGTTCGAGCCCAGGTGGGCGCACTAACAGAAACCTCAACGAAAGTTGGGGTTTCTGTGTTTTTAGGTGTTTTGAGTTAGATTTTTTCCAGATTTTAAAGAACATCTCCTTCGAGTGGTCTGGTTAACACTTGGATTAATTTAGAACTAATTTAAGGATAATTTGACTCATATAGTGACTCACTTTTGACTTACGAGAAGTTCAAGTTTCTTTTCTTGAGCAAAAGTGTAATTGCCCTCACAAGATACAATCAAATAGTTGCTTTAACAGCCACCTCGCAATAGAGATATCGAGGACTATAGATTATTATAATCACTTATTAAATCGACTCTTATTTTCACTCAAAACTATATCAGACCAGCTGAGCAACGTTTGCAAGGTATTGAGCCACGGTACTAGAATAATTAACTTCACTACCTACAACTTCCTAAAAGCTCGAGGTCTGAGCTTTTTCTTTTTTAAAAATACCCGATTAAAATAGGTTAGCGATTCAAATCCAGATTCTAGTGCTATTTCCTGAATTGGCATATCGGTTTCCACCAATAATTGGCAGGCATGAGCAATCCGAATATCATTGGTATAGTCTGAAAACGTTTTACCACTTGCTCTTTTAAAAAATTTACAAAACGCACTCTGTGATAAATGTATGCTATCAGCTGCCTTTTTTAAAGATAAGCCTTGTCTAAATTCTCGCTCAACGTACTGGAATACTTGATTAATACGCTGTTGATTATCATTCCCTTTCATCGCCCTATACTTGGCAGATGCAAGTGATGTAGACTGCATGGTGGATAGCAAGTCGAAAAGTTTCAGCAGTAAGCTAAACTTATGTACTTCGCTCGCCCCAATCATTTCTTGCATCAGCGTAACACATTGATTTGTTCTTAGCTGATTCAATTGCAAACCCTTATAAGAATTGATAAATAGTTTTTCAAGTGGCGCCAATTCCTGGAACTGTAAGATTTGCTTCACAAAAGCAGGACTGAATTGAATAACAATCGCACGGCAATTCTCCTTTCGTCTTTTGTCACTAATCCAGGTATGGGGTAAATTTGGCCCAAGCAATACTAAATCACCTTCTTTGAAATTTTCGTAACTATCACCCACCAATTTCTTTCCTCTCCCCTGCAAAATACAGGTTAACTCATATTCAGGATGATAATGCCAATAAAAATCAAAGTCAGGTACATTCAATTCATAACATAAAAAAGAATGGTTGCCCTTGATAGCCGATAATTGCTCAAACCTTGGTTTCATCCTATATCATCTAAATTTTAATAGATATGATTTTATCTTGTCAATATAGTGCCTTTTTTTGATTTTTCTGTGTTAAGGTTCCATGTAAGCCTATGTTAGTTTTAAGAAAATATTTTTATGAAACTAGCATCCGACATTAAATCGTTTTTAGAGGAGCCTTATGACCTCAGCCATGACCAGATTCACTTTTATCAAGAGAACAGGTATATCAAGTTAAAACACGTATTAAATGATCAAACCCTCCGATTTTACAATGAGGTAATTTCAGAGCAGGTGCATAAAATGAATGAGGTGGAAATTCCTCTGGAAGATAGAAACACTTATGGTAAGGCATTCCTGCAATTATTCAACCTATGGCGTGAGGACGAACTAATTAAAGAACTGATATTTAGTAAAAGATTAGCAAAAATCGCTACCGATTTAATGCAAACAGAAGGAGTGCGCCTCTACCACGATCAGGCGCTGTTTAAAGAAGGTGGCGGTGGTATTACACCTTGGCATGCCGACCAATATTATTGGCCATTGGAGACCGATAAAACCATTACTGCATGGATCCCTTTGCAAGAAACTCCATTAGCGCTTGGCCCATTAGAATTTAGCGCAGGCAGTCATCAAATTATAGAAGGTCGAGAGTTAGAAATTGGCGATGAGAGCGAAGCACTTATACAACAAAAGCTCCGAGTAACGGATTTTAAGCATGTAATTGAACCCTTTGACGCTGGTGAGATTAGTTTCCACTCCGGCTGGGTTTTCCATCGAGCTGGGGCTAATTCTACCAATCAAATGCGCAAAGTGATGACCATCATTTATATGGATAGAGATATGCGGCTGAAACAGCCAGAGAATAACAATCAACTAAACGATTGGAATACCTGGTGTCCTGGAGCAACTGTTGGAGAGATTATCAATACCAGTATCAATCCTGTTTTGCATACAAATTAAATGCTCTATGCGAGAGAACTCCATGGTTTCCAAAGACAACATGCAGAATAATTCATCGGAAATCAATCTTTTGTTTAC
Source organism: Sphingobacteriaceae bacterium (assembly GCA_947459195.1). Lineage (GTDB taxonomy): Bacteria > Bacteroidota > Bacteroidia > Sphingobacteriales > Sphingobacteriaceae > JAIPAN01. The sequence goes on along the minus strand of CANHCS010000052.1, from coordinate 5,927 downwards.
TTGTACGCATTGGGGACAGGAATTATTGGCTGTTGAAGATTTCTTGGATACGGTCATTTCAAATAATTTCAACGGTATTGAAATTAACCTGCCTGAAAGTGGGGATTTTCTTGATCGTTTCATCCGGAAGATTGAAACAATCAAATTAGACCACCCCGATTTTGTATTCATACCACAGCAGCTGAACAATCCAGAGAATGATACCATAGATGACTACATTAAACGTGTCGAAAAACGGTTAATTCATCTGATCTCTTTGGGGCCAACATTTATTAATTCACATACTGGTAAAGACCACTTTTCTTTTGAGGACAACTGCCGTGTAATTGAAGCCTGTATGAACATTAGTAGTAAAACAGGTGTACGTATTTTACATGAAACCCACCGGGGTAGGTTTTCCTTTCATGCTGCATCTCTAATCCCTTATCTCAAAAAATTCCCTGAATTAGAGCTGGTTGGAGATTTTTCTCATTTCTGTACAGTATCTGAAAGTCTTTTACAAGATCAAGCAGAGATTATTCGAGAAATTATTCCATACGTCTCCCATATTCATGCAAGAGTGGGACATGAAGAATCACCGCAGGTAAATAACCCATTTGCTCCTGAATGGGAAAATCATCTGAAGCAGTTTGTGAAGTGGTGGCAAGAAATCATCCACCAAAAAAAAGAAGATGGCTGGGGATGCATGACCATCACACCCGAATTCGGCCCAGCACCTTACATGCCCCTAGCACCATTTACGCAAGAACCACTTGGTAAGCAAAGCGAAATCAATATCAAACTGATGCATCATTTAAAAAGTACACTTCAAACCTAAAGTAACTGCATGCTTACCATTCAAAAAAAATTAACAAAAAGCTTTTATGCGTTGCTAAGTTTACCTGCAACAGCGGTTGGCTTCTGCTTATCTACTCAAGTGGCCGCCTTGAGTTGGATACTGAGTACAAAGTTTAATTTACATATTGAAGACGTGGCCTTGGTTTGGCTCGCGGGCCCTGTATCTGGCTTAATTGCCCAACCCATTGTAGGCATCATGAGCGATCATAATTGGTTTATGGGAGGTAGACGAAAGCCCTTTATTATGATTGGAGGAATATTGGGGGCAGCCATGCTTTTTGCCCTACCAGAAATCGGTTTCATCAGTAGCTCAACAGGATTATCTATTTTTTCAGTAGCACTGATATTGTCTCTAATATTAGATTTGAGTATCAATGTTACCTTTAATCCTGCAAGAGCCCTAATCGCTGATGTAACGACTCCCGGCATTGAACGTACAAAAGCCTTTTCATGGATGCAGGTAGTGAGTGGAACTTTTGGAATTTTGGCTTACTTCATCTCCGTTACCTTTGGCAATCTGGCATTGATTTATATAGCGGCAATCGTAGTTTTAATGTTTTCCATCTTTCCGGTAATTTTTATTGAAGAACCACGTGAATTAAAAACGGAAGCAATAAATGTAAAAGCGGCAAAATCGAATTCTTCACTGATCAATACCATTAAACTACTGTTCCCATTGTATGGCTTCATCGTGTTTGGTTTGTTTGTGGTAATCAACAAAATTGTATTGAGCGGGGCCTGGAATACTATCCAAACAGCAGTAATGTATGTATGTATTGCAGCCACTTTGATCTTAGGAGTAATAACCATTTGGAAAGGGAAAAAAGAACCATCAGGTCATAACGATTTCCAAAAAATATTACTGGCTCATTCATTTTCATGGCTGGGGATACAGAGCATGTTTGTGTTGAGTTACTTTTATGTAACAGAAAAAATGCTGCCAACCTTAGACACCACAAATGTTATTGCAGATACTTTTTCAAGATTTTTTTCTGATGCAGCTCAGACAAATGAACAAACCGCAGGTAACATTTTATCACTCGGTTTTTTACTACTTAACCTAGTGGGTGCGTTACTACCTGTATTGGTACTCGAACCACTGAGCAAACACTATGGCAAATTAAAAATTTACACCATTGCGATTGCTTGTATGGCTATAGGCTATGCAATGTTATACGTGGCAGGTACAACAGAAACTATCTTCTATCTGGGCATGTTTACATGCGGTATTGGATGGTCGGCTGTTATATCGATTGTATTTGCCATAATGACTGAAAAAGTTAAGGCAGACAAGATGGGTATGTACATGAGCCTTTTTAATTTCAGCGTGGTTTTACCTGCTATGATGACCCCAGGTATTTCTAAGGTATTGAGTGATGCTGGTGATTCCTCATTGCTGTTTTTAATATTGGCTCTTTGCTTGAGTATTTCGTTCATATGCTGGTTGTTTGTAAGCGAATCTCCCATAAAACTGGTAAATGACTAAACTGGTGTTTGGCCAATAAAATAAAAAAGATGCACCCTTTAGCAAAAAGAAACTGGTGGAAGGAAGTTGTGGTATACCAAGTGTATCCCCGTAGCTTTAAAGATACAAATGGGGATGGTATAGGCGATTTGAAAGGAATTATTGAAAAAGTCGACTATATCAAAAGTTTGGGTATAGATGTAGTTTGGTTAAATCCAATTTATGAATCACCAAATGACGACATGGGGTATGACATCTCTGATTACAGGGCAATCATGCAGCAGTTTGGAACAATGGAAGATTTTGATCTGCTATTGACACGATTACACCAGAATGGGATAAAATTAATAATGGATCTGGTAGTAAACCATACCAGTGATGAGCATTTCTGGTTTAAAGAAAGTAGAAAATCAAGAACTAATCCATACAGGAATTTTTACCACTGGTGGGATGCAGAAAAGGGTACACCCCCCTATAGATGGAGCATTTTTGATAAAGAGAGTAATGCCTGGAAATACGATAAAACTACCGATAGCTATTACTTTCACATCTTTAGCGAAAAACAGCCCGACTTGAATTGGGAAAATAAGGAAGTACGAAAGGCGGTGTACGAAATGATGAAGTTCTGGCTTGATAAAGGAATAGATGGCTTCAGACTAGATGTAATAACCTGTATTTCTAAAGATACTCGTTTCCCGGTTTTAGAAGAAAACATGCCAGTAGGTGCTTGGTTCCCATACTACTCAAAAGGACCGCATTTACATGAGTATTTAGAAGAAATGAACAGAGAAGTGTTTGCCAAGTATGATTGCATGAATGTGGGTGAAGCTTCAGGTATAAGTATTGAAGATGCGCTTTTGTTTGTGGATGAAGAGCGTAATGAGTTACAAACATTTTATCATTTTGACCATACCGGCTTTGGTATCAGTAAAGAAAATTTTATGTATGCCGATGATAACAACCGAGATTTGGTGGAATGGAAAAAAATTTTTGACAAGTGGGATAAAGTGTTTGTAGACAAAGGGTGGGGCACCATCTACCTCGGGAATCATGACATGAGTCGCATGGTAAGTCGTTTTGGAAACGAAAGTGATGCTTACAGAGAGCGCTCAGCAAAAATGCTTCAAACCTTTTTATTGAGCATGAGGGCCACACCCTACATCTATAATGGCGATGAGATAGGTATGGTTAATACGAATCATACCCAAATTGAAAATTATCGAGATGTTTATACCATCAACTACTACAATCAGCTAAAACAAAAGGGCGGAGACTATCAGGGGTTTTTGAACTCGCACGCCAAAATCAGCAGAGATAATGGCAGAACACCCATGCAGTGGGATAATACAGCGCATGCGGGCTTTACAACTGGCAAACCCTGGTTAGCAGTACATGAAAATCATAACATACTTAATATTCAAGAACAGGAAAGTCGTCCCGATTCAGTGTTAAATTATTTTAGAAAAATGATTCAATTACGTAAGCAGTGCGATACACTGATATACGGAGCATTTGAACTGATTGATGTGAATAATAGCCAGATCATTGCATACACCAGACAATTGAACAAGGAAAAGTTATTGGTGGTTCTTAATTTTTCAGATAGTCAGGCTGTATTAAATACCACTATTGACCTAAAAAACAGTACTACACTGATCAGTAATTACGAACAAACAGCTAATAACTGTATCTGCAGACCCTATGAGGCGGTCATTTACCAATTAGAAACTTCAAATAACTAAATGATGAGAATATTATTCCTTAAAATCTTACTTATTACCAGTAGCATCTGCTTCGCACAGAAAAAAAATAATATAGTGAAGGGCGAAGTAATTTATCATGTATTTCTACGTAGCTATTACGATAGTAATGGCGATATGCAGGGCGACCTGAATGGATTAAAACAAAAACTGCCCTATCTGCAAGATCTTGGCGTTACCTCTGTTCTATTATTGCCCTTATACGATGCTGATTGCTACCACAATTATTTCGCAAACGATTTTGAAAAAATTGACCCCGAATTTGGGACCATGCAGGAATACCTTTCGCTGGTAAAAGAAATTCATAAACGTGGAATGAAAATTTACATGGATATGGAAACTCAATACGTTGCAGAAAAACATTTGTGGTGGAAAGATGCAGTCGGCAATCTGCAATCACCCTACAGTGATTTTATCTTATTTGACGATGTAGAACATAAGATTCCAGCAACAATGCTGTTTGATTTAAGGCAGTTAAACAGTTACGACGGTACATCTATCAAAATAACCACCGTAAACCTTAGGAACAAAAATGTACTCGAATACAACAAAAATCTATTTTCATTTTTTGTTGACCCGAATAAAGATGGAAGATTTGATGATGGTGTAGATGGCTTTAGACTTGATCACGCCATGGACCATCTGGATGGTAAGCCGCAACTCACAAATTTATTTGTTCATTTTTGGGAACCATTACTCACTCACCTAAAAACAATAAATCCCGCACTTAAAAATGTAGCCGAACAATCTGACTGGAATGACTATGGCTTTGAATATTTTAAGAAGACTGGTGTAGATAGGATGTTTGGCTTCGGTTTACAAAAGGCCATTTTATCATTTAACAAACAACTGTTAATCAGCAAGGCGGATACTATTCTAGGAAAATGCCCAAGTGGTAAAGAGCAAATAATTTTTCTTGAAAATCATGACTTAGATAGGTTTGCCTCTGTTGAAACGTCAATTGAAAAGCAAAAATTAGCTGCCGCCTTACTTTGTCTTATTGGAGGTATACCCTCTATTTATTATGGTCAGGAAATAGGCATGAAAGGAAAAAGCGGAAATTGGGGAAACACTGATGCGAATGATATACCACGTCGTGAAGCATTTGAGTGGTATGCCTCAAATCAAGGAAAAGGATTAGCTACTTGGTACCATGCTAATTCCATTAGAAAATTCGATGAAAACACTAAATCAAACGATGGAGTTTCTGTAGAAGAACAATTGAATAACAAACTTTCACTTTTAAACTATTATAAACAGTTAATCCGGCTTAAACAAAGTAACCCTGCATTAGCCACTGGAAAATATGCCAACGCCCCAAATGACAACGATAATGTGTTTAGTTTTTACAGAATAGTTGAAAACAGGAAAGTGCTGGTTGCAGTAAATCTTTCAAGCAACACACAGCAAGCAATATTTGAAGATGACCATAAAAGATACCATGTATTAATGAGTAAAAGTACCATTAAAGACAAAAAAATCATGCTTGAACCATATCAAATTGCTGTTTTCGAAGTAAAAAAATAAAAAACTATGAGGAAAACCCTTCTATTGATTTTGTGTTCAATTACGGTATTGGGGAACCTGATTGCACAAAAAAAAGAATACACAAAATATGTAAACCCTTTCATTGGGACAGATGGTACAGGCCATGCTTTCCCTGGGCCCTGTAGGCCATTTGGCATGGTACAACCAGGGCCAGATAACCAAGACACTGGCTGGGAGTATACCAGTGGCTACCAATACCGCGATACCAGTTTACTAGGCTTTTCACAAACCCGTGCAAACGGAACCGGTATACCAGAATTTGGTGACATCTTACTTTTACCCATGCCAATAGATCGAGATCCTGTGAGGCGAATAGG
>CANHCS010000051.1 GCA_947459195.1 Sphingobacteriaceae bacterium | reverse complement strand
GATGTGGTATTGTACCCTGGTATTGGTGAATACGACAAGTGGGCGGTTAAATGGGGTTATACCTGGTTTGATAACAAAACCGCAGATGAAGATGCTAAAATCTTAAACAAGTGGACCGTTGAAAAAGCAGGTGATCCACGCTATTTCTACGGACAACAAACCGGTAACCCGATCGATCCAAGAGCACAATCTGAAGATTTGGGTAATGATGCCGTTAAAGCCTCTACCTACGGTATTGCCAACCTGAAACGCATCCTTCCTAATATCGAAAAATGGACCTACGAAGAAGGAAAACCATATGATAATTTAAGAGAGCTTTATGGTGAAGTATTATCACAATGGAGCCGCTACATGGGACACGTCAAGTCGAACATTGGTGGTATCTATGAAAACGATAAAACCTATGAGCAAAAAGGTGCGGTTTATACCCATGTTGCAAGAGCAAAACAACAAGAGGCTATGCGTTTCATTAATGAACAAGCCTTTAAAACACCTACCTGGATGTTAGACCAAGCTGTACTTGGTAAATTCGATAATGCGGGAATTGTTGACCGTGTTCGTCGTGCTCAGGTGAATGTGTTAAGCACCGTTCTTGATTTCGGCCGCTTGGCAAGAGTAATTGATAACAGCGCTAAAAACGGTGCCAATGCCTACAGCATGACCGACCTATTCGGTGATATTCATCAAGGTATCTGGTCAGAATTGAAAACCGGTGGCAATATCGACACTTACCGCAGAAACCTGCAGCGTGCCCATATTGAGCGTTTAGAATACCTGATGACCCAAGAGCAACAAATGCCTGCTGGTGTACCAGCTGAGTTTGCTTCTTTCGCGGGTTCAACTGCAATTGATGTATCTCAATCAGATATTCGTCCGCTGGCCAGAAGAGAGTTGAAAAACTTAGCTGCGGAAATTCGTGCCAGCAAAGCAAAATTCAGCAACCCGGTAGTTTCGGCGCATCTGGATGATGCTTTGGTTCGCATCAACAATATTTTAGATCCAAAATAATACCGAGGATTTGAGTAAAAAACCCCGCCCTTTTCGGAGCGGGGTTTTTTTATGATTAATAATGACTGATAACTACCGATCACACAAATGAATATTCTTCTTTGTGGTGAAATCATTAATTTGTAGTATTAAATATCAAAAACCATAAACCCAAACCAAATGAAAAAGTTATTACTATCCTCCATTACTTTATTACTTTTCTCTGTTTCTATCCTAATATTTGATATTAGTTGTAAAAAAGAGTCAATTGCGCAATCAACACCAACAGACACTACACCAAAACCAATTGGATTTGTATTTTACTCAATTTCAGTTAATAATACTTATGAAATCTGGAGATGTAATTACGATGGATCAAATCAGACAAAGATAAATGTTACACTTCCCGCTGGTTCTGGTCTAGGGAATATTTCCCCTTCTCCAGATGGAAAGAAAATATTTTTTTACCTTTTTATGAATAACAACACGAACGACATTTGGATTTGTTCTGTAGATCCGGATGGAACAAATCTGAAGATGCTGGTTAAAACGAATGACTTAAACTCCGGAATTGCAGTAATTTAATCAGCCTGGGGGTAAAAGGGTTCAACTTGGTCGGGATAGTAAGATTAGCTTCGCTGATCCGTGTTTTCTTTTGAAAGAACCAAATTATTAACAAATTAATTGGTTTATCAGGGTTTGAATAAGTCGGGATGGCCGGATTTGAACCGACGACCTCCAGCACCCCATGCTGGCGCGATACCGGGCTACGCTACATCCCGAAGGAATCACAAAAATAAGCTCTTTTAAGAATTTTTTTAGCTTTTGTCCGTTTTAATGTATAAAATTGGAATGGCTGTAAATTAAATCGAAAAGCAAAAAGTGGGTAATCCAATTAGCAAGGCAGACACCTATACCCTTCAGCTGGCATCCAGCTTGGAGAGCCTCAATCAGCTGGAAAGTTTCATTGAAGACATTAGAATTAAATATTCTCTACAGGAAGAGGTGTATGCTAACGTGTTGATCTGCCTGAACGAAGCCTGCATCAATGCGATTGTTCATGGCAATAGATTCACTCCAGAACTAAAGGTGTATATCAACTTGGAGGTGTGGGATAAAAAAAGATTGGTGTTTAATGTTAGCGATGGGGGCAAAGGTTTTGATTATCAAACACTTGAAGACCCAACGCTGGTTGAAAACAGAGAAAAAGAAGTAGGCAGGGGTGTTTATATCATTCGTAAATTAGCAGATCAATGTATTTTTAACGATCGGGGAAATCAGTTAGAACTGCATTTCAAAATTTAAACGATGGGCGCTATTTTATTTTTTTCTGAGGACACCCTGTTCAAGCCCAAGCAAAAAGCCGAATTGCGAAAATGGGTCAATAACTGCGTCATGGCCGAAGGTTTTAAGATCCAAGAAATCAATTTCATTTTTTGCACCGACGATTATTTACTCGAAATCAATAAAAACTATTTGGATCACGACACCTATACCGACATCATTACATTTGATAACGGGGAACAGAATGGTAAAGTATTGGGGGACATCTTCATCAGTGTAGATCGGATCCATGAAAATGCAGCAAAATTTGGGGTAAGCGAACGTGATGAATTACACCGGGTAATGATTCATGGGGTATTGCACCTTTTGGGTTATACCGACAAGGATCATAAAACAAAAGCCCAGATGACTGATCGGGAAAATCACTACCTGGGCCTTCGTAATTTTTAAGTACTTTTTATTCCATAGGCACCTCAATCACCAAAACCTGGGCGTCTTCTTTCACTTCAAAATCAAAACGCTCGGCATCATAAACCCCCACCGCATCGCGGCGTGCCAGTAATTGCTGGTCTAGCTTGATGGACCCTTCTATCACGAATACGTATGCTCCATTGCCGGGGTGTTTGATCTGATAGTTGTACGTGCCACCCGATTTGAAAAAACCCTTTGCAAAAACCGCATTCTGATTGATCCAAAGAGCTCCTTCATCCTCTGATGGGGATACCAATATTTGAAATCTGTTCTGTGCTAATTCAGTATCAAACCGTTTCTGATCGTAACGCGGTTCAATATTTCGCTCTTTTGGGAAAACCCATATTTGTAGCAGGTTGACTGCTTCACTGGCGGATCCGTTGAATTCTGAGTGTCGTATACCCGATCCGGCCGACATGATTTGCACCTCTCCTGCCGTGATGGTTCCCTCGGAGCCCAAGCTGTCTTTATGGGCGAGTATACCCTTAAGCGGAATGGTTACAATTTCCATGTTATCGTGACCGTGCATGCCAAAACCCATTCCTGGAGCAACGATGTCATCATTCAAAACCCTTAGTAAACCGAAGTGTACTTTGGCTGGATCATAATATTGAGCAAAACTGAATGAGTGGGCGGCTTTTAACCAGCCATGGTCAGCAAAACCCCTATCATTCGCCAAGTGAACAATTTTCTTCATTTTTATATTACATGTTTAAACATTCAAATATCCTAATTTCAATAAAGAGATCTCTCCAATTTAATAAATTGTGACATAAGGTTTATTTTTGGGCTTTCATAAAAGACATGAACCCATCCGACCTATTAGCCACCATTGGCGTAACCTTGTTGCTGATTGCGTTTTTGCTGAATCTCTTAAAAAAGATTCACACCGAACATTTGCTTTATGCCACATTGAATCTGTTTGGTGCTGCTTTGTGTGGCATATCGGCCTACATGGTATCTTTCTATCCTTTCGTAGTATTGGAGAGTGTTTGGGCGATGGTGGCTTTGTTTGCTTTGGCCAAACATGTTCCACGTGAAACATGGAAAGCCGAGCGCTAAAAATTAGTTAATTTTGTATGGTTCCACGTGGAACATGGAGATGTATGTTTAACAAATACGATATCATAGTAGTGGGTGCTGGCCACGCAGGGTGTGAAGCAGCGGCGGCAGCAGCCAATTTGGGCTCGAGGGTGCTTTTGGTAACCATGAACATGGGAACGATTGCACAAATGAGCTGCAACCCAGCCATGGGTGGTGTAGCAAAGGGACAGATTGTGCGTGAGATTGATGCAATGGGTGGGTATTCTGGTATCATCAGCGATCAAACAACATTACAATTCAGAATGTTGAACCGATCAAAAGGCCCGGCCATGTGGAGCCCAAGAGCGCAAATAGATCGGATGCGGTTTGCAGAAGAGTGGAGGTTGAAACTGGAGCAAACACCCAATGTAGATTTTTGGCAAGACACCGTATCGGGTTTATTAATAAAAGGGGATAAAGTGGTGGGGGTGAAAACCTCACTGGGTATGGAGATTGAGGGAGAGGCCGTGGTGTTAACGAATGGTACTTTTTTAAATGGATTGATCCATATTGGGGAGAAAAGGTTTGGTGGTGGCAGGACTGCAGAAAAAGCAGCAACGGGAATCACCGAACAATTGGTGGAACTGGGCTTTGAGGCGGGTAGAATGAAAACGGGAACTCCGCCAAGGGTAGACGGCAGGAGTTTGGATTACAGCAAAATGGAAGAGCAGTGGGGAGACGAAGAAAGGGGACGCTTTTCATATACGAAGGTACCACTGGTAGAAGAACAGCGTTGTTGCTGGATTACCTACACCAACGAGAATGTACACGAAACCCTGAAAGAGGGATTTGAAAAATCACCCATGTTTACGGGCAGAATTAAGGGTTTGGGTCCAAGATATTGTCCATCGATTGAAGATAAAATCAACCGATTTGCAGAAAGGGAGCGACACCAAATATTTGTAGAACCGGAAGGTTGGAATACCGTAGAGATTTATGTAAATGGTTTTTCCACTTCACTGCCCGAAGATGTTCAATACAAAGCCTTGACTCAAATTCCTGGTTTTGAAAAAGCAAAAATGTTCAGACCGGGCTATGCCATAGAATACGATTATTTTCCGCCTACTCAATTAGATCTAACGCTGGAGACCAAGCTGATAAAAAACTTGTTTTTTGCAGGTCAGATCAACGGTACTACAGGTTATGAGGAAGCAGCATGCCAGGGATTTATTGCCGGAATCAATGCACACCAAAAAATTAACGATCAGCACGAGCTGATCATGAAGCGTTCGGAATCATACATAGGCGTCCTCATTGATGACTTGGTAACCAAGGGCACGGAAGAGCCCTACCGCATGTTTACATCAAGGGCTGAACACCGCTTACTGCTAAGACAGGACAATGCAGACATTAGACTAAGTAGTGTTGGACATCAGTTAGGTTTGATAAGCGATGAGCGCATGGAGGGTGTGAATCAAAAAATAGCGGATGCAGAAAAAATCGTTGAACACATCAAAAAGCAATCCGTAGAGCCGGATGAAGTAAATCAAATGCTTGAGACTGTAGGCTCATCAGCAATAAATCAGAAGGTAAAGCTGGTACAATTGGTGAGCAGACCACAGGTAGAAATAAAAGACCTGAGAGGAGTACTCGGCTCGTTTAATTTGCTGTTGAATGAATTCGAACCAGAGGTAATTGAGCAAGCAGAGATAAAAATTAAATACGAGAGTTATTTTGAGAAAGAAATGGAGATTGTAGAGAAGATGAAAAAAATGGAGGACCGGGAAATTAATCCAGAGTTCGACTACCAAATCCTGGGTTCACTTTCAAAAGAAGCAAGGGAAAAATTAATTCGGATTAAACCTCGAACGCTTGGCCAAGCCTCCAGAATTTCCGGGGTTTCACCATCCGATATTTCTGTTTTAATGGTTCACATGAGCAAATAACACCGTAAGTATCTATTAATCAGAGTATTAAACAAAAATAAGTACTGAGCCGAAATAAAGCCATGTGGGCGCAGAAAAATGTTTTTTTAATGAGTGTGTTCAAAAATAGTTTGATTTTGTCCTGCGGCTTAAAATCGCGTCTAAACAGGGGGTGGGTTTGGTGCGCCTCATTCTTAATGCTTACTTGGATATTTTCGGCTTGTGCCAGCATACAATCACCAACCGGCGGACCAAAAGATACAGAGGCGCCGAAGGTAGTACGAGAAAATCCAAAAAACCTCAACACAAAATTCAAGTATGAAAAAATAGAGCTTGAGTTCGACGAGTTCATTAAGTTAAACAATGTGTTTACTGAAATCAGCATTTCGCCAGCATTGGAAAATCCGCTGGATGTTAAGGCCAAAAAAGAAAGGTTAGAAATTAAAATCGGCGAAGCCCTGGCACCCAATACCACCTATACCATCAACTTTGGGAAAGGGGTAGGAGATGTAAATGAAAATAATTTATTAAAGAATTATAACTATGTGTTTTCGACGGGCGAAACACTTGACTCGCTTTCCATATCGGGGAAAGTAATAGATGCTATTACGAATGAAGCGCTCAAGGAAGTGACAGTCTTTCTGTTTCCGGTTGAACAAGACTCGTTATTGGGAAAAAAGAAACCAAGCATATACACCCTTAGCGACACCGCAGGTAATTTTAAACTTAATAACTTAAGAGCACAAGCATACCGTATTTATGCACTCAAGGAAACAGCGGCCGATCGGATATATAATGAATCAATAGATGAGATAGGGTTTGTGGATAGTGCTGTGCTGCTAAACAAAAACATCAGCGGAATTAAATTAAGGGTATTTAAAGAAGAGCCCAGCAAAGTGAGGGTGCTTGAGAAAAAAATGGAAGGCGACGGGGCAATTTTATTGAGCCTAAATAATGGTGTGAGGGGGTTAAAGCTAAAAGAGTTAAACACCAATTATTTAACGAATTCAAAAACCGAAATCAACCTGCGTGGCGACTCCACTAAAATTTGGTTAGCTAATCTGGATTTCGATTCTCTTCGCGTTTCTATAAATGATCAAGAGAAAGAAATTGAACAGGTTTCGATTTACAGAAACAAAAGAGAAACGTTTAATCGCACACCGGTGATAAGAGACAATGCGACGAACGGCAAACTAAGACCAGATCGGGGTTTTGAAATAAATTTGTCTATGCCGGTGACTGCAAGCGATATGACTAAAGTAAGTTTAAAGGTCGACTCCGTAGAACTTGCAGATTGGTCGTTGGTGAAAGTGCTTGATAGTGACCGTAAATACCGATTAAACTATGCTTTAAAACCTGGAAAAAAATACAACATCAGCTTTCAGGAGGGTGCTTTTACCGGTATTTCAGGGAATAAAACTAAGGCATATAGCAAAATGTTTACAGTGGAAGATCTCGAGAACTTTGGAAACCTTACTGTCCAGATTTCAACCACTGATAGTTCCAAACAATATGTATTGCAGTTATTGTCTGAGAGTAATACGGTACTAAGGGAAGAAATAGTTTCTGGAGAAAAAAATATATCATACAGCACTTACCCGGTTGGCAAGTACACCCTTCGATTTGTATTGGATGAAAACCGAAACGGGAAATGGGATACCGGAAATTTAAAGGAGAATAGACAGCCGGAAAAAACCTGGATTTACGAAAAGGTGATCACCCTGAGGGCCAACTGGGATTTAGAGGAGAAGATTACTATTTCAAAGGATCTGTAAACCAGCTGCTGTACATCACATAACGATCAGGTAGCTGGTCTAACAATTCTCTTTGTTGTGCACTAATGGCTTTTATTTTTTTGGCAGGCGCACCTGCGTAGATATAACCGGACTCACAAACGGTGTTTTCTAAAATAATGGCTCCGGCAGCTATGATGCAATATTCTTCCACCACGGAATGATCCATGATAATGGCACCCATTCCTACCAAGACCCGGTCTTTAAGTGTACAGCCATGAACCATCGCCTGATGCCCAATGGATACATAATTACCAATTTCGGTGGCAGCGGTTTGATAGGTGCAATGAATCACCGCCCCATCTTGGATGTTGGTATAATTGCCAATCCTGATACTGTTCACATCACCCCGAATCACCGCATTGAACCAAACAGAACAATGATGGCCCATTTTAACATCGCCTACAATGGTAGCATTTTCGGCGATGAAACAATCGTTTTGCCATTCGGGCGTGATTCCTTTTACAGGTAAGATAAGGGGCATAATATTCTTTTAAAAAACTGTATCGGTTAATTTTTGACTGTGTTGTGGATAGTCGGTATTATAATGTAACCCGCGACTTTCTTTACGCAACATAGCTGATTTAATTACAATATAAGCGGTTTGGATCACATTTCGGAGTTCACATAGCGGGACCGATAGTTTGGTTTTTTTATAAAAATCCTCTGTTTCTTCGTAAATGAGGTGTAGGCGCCTCGTGGCCCGTTCTAAACGAAAATCGGAACGAACAATACCCACATAATCGCTCATGATTTTTTGAGTTTCACGCAAATTATGAGTTACTAGAATGTCTTCATTGGATAATTGTGTATTACTATCATCCCAATTGGGAATGGCTTCCGTAAAATCTACTTTGTTCAGTTTAGCAACAGCATCTACATAAATTCGGTGAGCAAAAACGGTTGCCTCCAGCAAAGAGTTGGAAGCCAGTCTATTGGCACCGTGTAATCCCGTCGATGCGCATTCGCCACAAGCATATAATTGTTGAATAGAGGTTTGACCCAATTCATTCGCCATGATACCCCCACACATATAATGAGCAGCTGGGGTCACGGGTATCATTTCTTTGCTCATATCAATACCGATGCTTAAACACTTTGCATAAATATTCGGAAAATGTTGGATGATTTCTGATTTAGATCGATGGCGGATATCCAAATAAACAAAATCATCACCCGATTTTTTCATTTCAGAATCAATAGCCCTGGCAACAATATCGCGTGGTGCCAACGATTTTCGTTCATCATAATCTTGCATGAATTCCCGGCCATTTCGGTCTTTGAGCACCGCTCCAAAACCTCGAACTGCTTCAGATATCAAAAAAGACGGGTACTCGCCGGGATGGTATAATGCAGTAGGATGAAATTGAATAAACTCCATGTTTCGCACCTTCCCTTTTGCACGATATAACATAGCAATGCCGTCGCCGGTAGCGATGGTTGGATTGGTGGTATTAGCATAAATATGGCCTGCACCACCCGTAGCCAACACAGTAATTTTAGAAAGGATTTTTTCTACCTGATGAGTTTTGGTATTCAATGCATAAACGCCGAAACAATTGATATCGGTAGAGCTTTTATCTACAAATTTACCGAGGTGGTGTTGTGTAATCAGCTCGACTGCGAAAAAATGAGTCAAGATTTGTATTTGCGGATGCTCATGTATTTTAGCGAGTAAGGATCTTTCAATCTCAGCACCCGTAATATCTTTATAATGTAGAACACGGTGTTCAGAATGACCACCTTCTTTTGCTAAGTCATAATCTCCAAGATTAGTTTTATCGAAGTGGGTACCATAATCTATCATTTCCTGAATGCGCTCGGGTCCCTCCTTGATTACCATTTCTACAATTTGTTGGTTACATAACCCATCTCCGGCTATTAAAGTATCTTGTATATGTTTATCGAAAGAGTCTGCTTTATCAACTACTACTGCTACTCCACCCTGAGCATATTTCGTATTAGATTCGTCCTCATTTGATTTGGTAATAATTAACACCTTTCCATGTGCTGCTAATTTTAAAGCAAGACTTAAACCCGCAATTCCGGAGCCAATAATTAAAAAATCCGTCTTCATGAATAGATATCCTTTGTAGCTGTGTTAATAACGCGAATAAAGATGTTAATTTTGTGTAGAATTTCAGTTAGTAAAATCTCATAAGTCGAACTACTTGATAAAATCCTCAGAAACAGAACAATTTTTAATCAAATTATCAGCCAGAAAGAGAAGGATATCCACTAAAAATTGAACCATAAAAAATCAACAAAATAATGTGGAGAGGAAAAGTATGAAGAAGATAAAATAATTGTAAATCAGCTATATAGAGAATAGAATTGTATAAATAACTGTGGAGAAAAATAGAATAAGTGAATCTGCAATAAAATTAGGTTCAAATTATTCACAATACCAACATCCTAATAAACAGTAAGAATATTATATAAATAATAAATAGTAATTATTAATAGGTGAAGAAATGGATACCTTAGAAGAATTGAAGATAAAGGGTTTTATAGAGGAAGAGGTGGATCCTACTTTAGATTTATTTTCTGAAATCGATCGGTTAAAAAAAGAAAAGAATGCAGTCATATTAGCCCATTATTACCAGGAACCAGATATACAAGATGTAGCTGATTATATTGGTGATAGTTTAGGCTTATCACAACAAGCAGCAAAAACAGATGCAGCTATCATTGTTTTTGCAGGAGTTCATTTCATGGCTGAAACCGCTAAGATATTATCACCAGAAAAGAAGGTTTTATTACCTGATTTAAAAGCTGGTTGTTCTTTATCAGATTCTTGTCCGCCGCATTTATTTGCCAAGTTTAAGGAGCGCTATCCCGATCATATGGTCATCACTTATGTGAATTGTACTGCAGAATTAAAAGCGATGAGTGATATCGTTTGTACTTCATCTAATGCGGTTCAAATTGTGAATAGTTTACCAAAAGATCAGCCGATTATTTTCGGACCAGATCGCAATTTAGGTCGTTATGTAGCTCAAAAAACTGGTCGCGAATTAGTGTTATGGAATGGCGC
Source organism: Sphingobacteriaceae bacterium (assembly GCA_947459195.1). Lineage (GTDB taxonomy): Bacteria > Bacteroidota > Bacteroidia > Sphingobacteriales > Sphingobacteriaceae > JAIPAN01. The sequence continues at coordinate 463 of CANHCS010000051.1, read as the reverse complement.
ATGTATGGTCCATGAGATTTTTTCACAACAAAGAATTTTAAAACTAAAACAACAACATCCGGAAGCAAAATTCATCGCCCATCCAGAATGTGAAGAAGCAGTTTTAGCGATGGCTGATTATATTGGATCGACCACCGGTTTATTAAAATATACCATCGAAAATCCGGCACTAGAATTTATTGTAGCTACCGAAAGTGGGATCATCCATCAGATGGAAAAAGTAAATCCGGATAAAGTATTTATTCCGGCACCGCCCAATAATCAATGTGCCTGCAACGATTGTCCGCACATGAAACGGAATACATTGGAGAAATTATACCTCTGTTTAAAAAATGAAATGCCGGAAATTGCGCTTCCGGTAGATGTGATTAAAAAAGCACAAAAACCCATCGAGCGAATGCTTGAAATATCAGCTCAATTAGGATTATAAAAATATGTTTGAAAATAAAGAACGCACAGAAAT
>CANHCS010000050.1 GCA_947459195.1 Sphingobacteriaceae bacterium | reverse complement strand
TATACCTCTGTTTAAAAAATGAAATGCCGGAAATTGCGCTTCCGGTAGATGTGATTAAAAAAGCACAAAAACCCATCGAGCGAATGCTTGAAATATCAGCTCAATTAGGATTATAAAAATATGTTTGAAAATAAAGAACGCACAGAAATAGAGAAATTAGGTGAATTTGGTTTGATTAAACACCTTACCCAAAACTTCAGTATTGAGCAAACCAGTACCAATAAAGGGGTTGGTGATGATGCAGCAGTTTTAGATTTCGCTAAAGAGAAGACCTTAATTTCTACTGATATGCTGCTCGAAGGAATCCATTTCGATTTGGCTTACACCCCCTTCAAACATTTAGGCTACAAAGCCATACAAGTCAACCTAAGCGATCTTTATGCCATGAATGGTATTGCCAGTCAAGTGACGGTTTCTATTGGCTTATCGAGCCGCTTTCCACTCGAAACAGTAGAAGAATTATACGAAGGCATTCAACTGGCTTGTAAAAAATTCGGAGTCGATCTGGTGGGCGGCGATACGTCAGCTTCCAAACAAGGGTTGGTGATTAGTGTAACCAGTATTGGTCATGCCAACGAAAAGGATATTTGCTACCGCGATGGCGCCCAGGAAGGCGATTTAATTTGTGTTTCGGGCGATTTGGGTGCTGCTTATGTGGGTTTACAATTATTAGAAAGAGAGAAAAAGATCTATTTAGAAAACCCCAATATCCAACCCGATCTGGAAGGTAAAGACTACATTATTGAGCGCCAATTAAAACCCGAAGCTCGTAAGGATGTGGTGGAATTCCTAAAATCAATCAAGGTAAAACCAAGCGCTATGATTGATGTTTCAGACGGTCTAGCTTCCGAGATCAAACACATTTGTGAGCAGTCGAAAAAAGGCTGCCATATTTATGAAGAAAAGATCCCGATCGATCCAATGACTTACGATACCGCCCGTGAATTTGGTTTAGATCCAACGGTTTGTGCCCTGAGCGGCGGCGAAGATTATGAATTACTCTTCACCATTAAACAGGCTGATTACGATAAAGTAAAGGATAGTCCAGATATCTCAGTTATTGGTCACATCACAGATTCGCCATCGGGCTGTCAACTGATCACCAAATCAGGCAATCAACATGAAATTAAAGCGCAGGGATGGAATGCGTTTAAAGCTTAATCAAGACTTTCTTCGTCGATGAATTTTTGATCGATTTGTTTGCTGGCTTTTGCACCTAGTTTTTTGATTTTCTCAGCTGTAACCGTCAGGTTCCCGTTACCACTGGTTAATTTTTTCATGGCATCTTCGTAAGAGTTTTGGCTTTGACGGAGGGTTTTGCCCACCCCTTCCAGGTCTTTTACAAAACCCTCAAACTTATCATACATGGCGCCGCTCAGGCGGGCAATCTCCATCACATTTTTGTTCTGTCGCTCCTGTTTCCAGATGCTGGCCACAGTAGTTAAGGTGGCCAACAAGGTGGATGGGCTCACGATGACCACCCGGCGCTCCCAAGCGAAATCAAACAAATCTTGCTCCGACTGTACCGCCATACTAAAAGACGATTCTATAGGAACAAATAGCAACACAAAATCAGGCGAGTTAATTTGATATAAATCGTGGTAGTTTTTACTGCTTAAATCTTTCACGTGGTTTTTGATAGACTCCACATGCGCTTTCGCAAACACCACCCGCTCCTCGTCACTTTCACAATTTACCAGCCTTTCGTAGGCCACGAGTGATACTTTTGAATCTACAATAAGGTGCTTGTTATCCGGCAGATCGATGATCACGTCGGGTTGCAGGCGATTACCATCTTGTCCGCTTAAGCTGGCTTGCACCCGGTATTCGCGGTCGCGGACCAATCCGGAGCGCTCCAACACCCGCTCCAACACCACTTCACCCCAGTTTCCTTGTTTCTTGGCATCTCCCTTTAAAGCCTTGGTCAGGTTCTGGGCCTCGGCGCTCATCACCTTATTTAGTTCAACCAGGTTTTTAATTTCTCCCTTAAGCGTATTGCGTTCATCCGATTCTGCTTTGTACGCTTTCTCCACCTTTTCTTCAAAATCTTTTAATTTTTCTTTGAAGGGCGATAAAATAATATCGAGCTGTTTGTGGTTTTGCTCGGTAAACTTATTCGATTTTTCCTCTAATAATTTATTGGCGATATTCTCAAACTCTGTTTTAAACTGCTGTTGCAGTTTGTCGATGTATTCCTGCTGCTCGTTCAGACGATCGCGTTGCGCCTTAAAAGCCTCTTCTGCTTTGGCAATCCTACCCTTTTCCACGCTCAACTCCTCATTTATTTCATTCAGTTTTATTTCTAGGCGTTCTCGTTCCAGACCCAAGCCTTCTGCTCGTTCTACTGCTTTGGCCTCGTTAATTTTTAGACGTTCATTTTCGCCTTTCAGTCGATTCAGTTCATCTAAAGAAATTCCATCCACGCTTTTCGGTCTTTTCAGAATCAAAACAAGGGCTATTCCCAAAACGAGTACCGCGAGTACCAAAACACTTAGTTCCATTTTTATCTATTTATCAAGCTAAAATACTAAAATATGCCATCGGGGGCTGTAAATTATAAAGAAGAAAGCACCAGCTCGGCCACCGTTTTACCCATCTGGCTTCCCATGGCTACTCCCATCCCGTTGCAACGAATGGCGCTGTAAACGCCCGGCACAACCTCGCCGATGAGCGGTTTCAACTCATCGCCAAAGGCCATAATACCACTCCAGCGGTACTCGATCTTTGGCCTTTGTCCGGGCAATACCACCTCATACAACAAGTCCTCGAGCCTGTTTTGTACCAAGGCCGTTAGCCCCATATCAGTGGTTTCTTCGGCTTTAAAATCGAGGTTTCGGCCCCCCCCAATCAGGATTCGATCTCCAATATTTCGGAAATAGTAATAGCCCCTATCATAATGAAAGGCCCCTCGTAATTTCAGTCCCGGAATAGGGCTGGTTACCAACACTTGTCCCCTACCGGGAATGATATTCAATTCGGGAAACAACGATTTACTAAAAGCATTGGTTGCCAGAATGATTTTTCGGGCAATGAATTTGGTCTGATTGGTGTGAACGGTGTGATGCGGGCTACCAGCCTCTATTTCTTCTACCTTACAATTGGTAAAAAGTAAAACACCGGCTTCTTGTACCAGTCTTTGAAGATTCAACATCATTTTCCCGGTATCCAGCTGCCCTTCCAGTTTGTTTTGAATCACCGAATGGACATCACCCAATCCTTGTTCAGTAATAAATACTGGTCCGGTAGCGGCATAAATGTCAGCCGTACCCGTAATGGGTGCCAGCAATCTGTTAAAATGACCGATTTGCTCTTGGCATTTTCCTGCGAAAGCTTCATCACTCTTTTTAAAAACCTCGAAGCCCCCATAGGGCAAGTAGTCTATGGCATCATCCCCCAATATTTCACGCAGTAAACGCAGACCTTGCCAGCGGAGCTCCACCACTTCAAGTAACTCATCTTCAGAGGTGCTCTCCAGCTCGTCCAACATCTCAGAAATACTCCCAAAACAAGCAAATCCGGCGTTTTTTGTGCTGGCTCCACTGGGTAAAAACCCTGCCTCTAATACACCCACTTTGAGCCGGTGGTTCTGTTTTTTGGTCTGATAGGCCGCCATTAAACCCACCAATCCACCCCCAACTACCAATACATCAAAATTTTCAAGAAAACTTGTCTGCTCCCAGAAAGAAAATGATTTTTCCATCTCTTAAAGGTAAAAATGATTTTCCGCTTTAAATGCGGAATGCTTTTTGATTAAAGCTTTTTATATTTATCAAACAATAAAAAAAGAAAATTATGGGATTATTCTTGTTAATAGCCGTAGCGATTGTCAGTTTCATCGTACAGTGGCGTTTTAAAAGTAAATTCAAAACCTATTCTGAAATTGGTTTGAGTTCCGGGTTAAGCGGAAAAGATATTGCCGAAAAAATGTTGGCCGATCACGGCATTGCCGATGTTAAAATTATCTCTGTAGAAGGACAACTGACCGACCATTACAATCCGGCAGACAGAACCATCAACCTGAGCCCCGAAGTTTATCATGGTAAGAGTGTAGCCGCTGCAGCGGTGGCTGCTCACGAATGTGGCCACGCTGTGCAACACGCTAAAGCCTATTCTTGGTTGCAATTCCGTTCTTCTATGGTACCTGTGGTAAGTGTTGCCTCCTCTTTGGTACAGTGGACCCTAATGATTGGTGTACTGCTGATGGCTTTTTCTGGCAATTATATTGTTTTAACGGTAGGTGTTGCTGCACTGGCACTGGTCACCCTCTTTAGCTTCATTACGCTTCCGGTAGAGTTTGATGCCAGCAACCGGGCTTTGTCTTGGTTGAACACACAGGGTGGTGTAATGTCTGGGAATGTAGATGAGCACGAACAAGCCAAAGATGCCCTATGGTGGGCCGCCATGACCTATGTGGTAGCCGCATTGGGTTCTTTAGCCACTTTGCTTTATTACGCCAGCATGCTATTTAACCGCCGCGACTAAAAAACTTGGCATTTATTTGATGGCTAAAGCCCCGAAACGTAGGTTTTCGGGGCTTTTTTGTTTATTACAAGGATATTTATTGCCCAATAATTAACCAATAAGAAAATAAAAAACAATAAATGACAATATTTGTTGTTAATTTAAGACTATAAATTAACCTTAGATTAATTTGTAATCTAAAAATTAACGCAATTATGAAAAAAATGTTTACATGCCTTTTGGCAATGAGCTGGCTATGGACTGCCAGTGGACAGCGGGTGGGAGACCCGTCAATCCGTCCTCAAGAGTCTAAAAAAATTCAAAGTGTTCTTTCTTTTGAAAATGGCGGAGAAATTCCAGATGCTCAACTAAGTCGTTTATTACACCCCGGGAAAGATCAGGTATTCCTGAAGTCGAGGATTAAAAAAGACAAATCGGGTGTTTTTGAGACTGAAATTTATGATTTACACTACAAGGGTATCAAGGTGGAAGGAGCTGAAATCAGGGTCTTGAAACGCCGCGGTAAGCCTGTATATGTTTTACAGGATTATATGCCCATAAACCAAGAAGGTTCGGTGAAACCCAAACTTTCTGTAGGTCAGGCATTAAATAAATTGGTATCCAGATGGTCTAACAAAAAATTTGCCTGGCAGGATGTACAGATGGAAAAAAGCCTGAAAGACCGAAACCAAGATCCCACCGCAACCTATTTACCAAAGGGCGAACTGGTTTATTTGCCGGAGGAGCCCTGTATTGCGTATAAATTCGAAGTTTTCACCTTACAACCCTTTCAAAAAGAGGAGGTGTTTGTAAACGCTATCACAGGATCTTTTGTCAAATCTCATCCATTGTTTAACAGGGACCATGGTACTGAAATGTTCGATGCTTATTCAAAAACCACTAATAGGCTTAAGCTGAATAACAATAACCTGCAAACCGCTGATTTATGGGTGAAAGTAAACGGTGTGGACCGGACTTCCGTTGGTTCGTATGATAGCCAGGCATCGCATTTTTATTTGAATGATATTGCAGGTAAAATTCACACCCTTGGACTGGAAAGTATTGATAATTCGTTTAACCCCCTGGGTGCAAAAACCGAATTCGCCAGCCCGTTTAATATTGGGGGAATAGGTGATTTCAGAACGTTTGAGGGTAGCTATGAAATAGCCACTAGGGTACATTATGGATTAGAGTATGCTTATAGTTATTTTTTATCAAAACACAGCCGATTGGGTTATGATAACATGCATTCCCCACTCAGCTCCTATGTGCTCAAACTAAAAAATATCGGCTCATTTTACGATCGGGGAGAGTCGCTGTTTTTTACCTATGATGATGGAATGATTGAGCCCGAAATAAAGGTTTCCCCCAATCTGGAAACGGTTTATCACGAATATGCACATGCGGTAACCGTCAGTGAGTCCGGTTTATTGGCGGGATCCAATGAATCGGGCTCCTTGAACGAAGGCTTGAGTGATATCTGGGCTTATACATTAGCAGATCAACACCTGAAACAAAATCCCTACCAGGGTAATTATGATGTAGAGGAACAAGTGTACAATGCGCTTAATGGTAACGACTGGAAAACTACCGCCGGCAACGATGAATTCCAGGAATATTTTCAAAAAATGAATGGCTACAGCATCGTAAGGGATGCACAAAACCCCAATTCTAATAATTACCCCGATTTTTATAAAGGAAGCTATTGGAATTCACATCCAGACGATGAACATGTCAACTCTACCATTATTTCACACTGGTATTTTTTGCTAACAGAAGGGGGAACCAAAACACTCGAAAACGATCCATCTGTAACCGTCAATATAAATGGTATTGGCATGGATAAGGCAGCTGAGATTATTTATTTCACGACCACCCATTTTTTGGGTCGCTATACAAATTTCTACCAATTTGCTTTGCAAACCAGTTTGGCTGCAAGGGCAATTTTTGGTGAAAATTCACAAGAGCTGCTTTCGGTTAATGAGGCTTGGAAAGCGGTGGGCCTGGAGCCCATTTGGTCAAGCCTAAGCCCATGCACCCCTCCTGCAGATTACCAAAGCAATTTTTATGTGAGTAAGTTCAGTTTAGCCAATATTCAAAATGAGAAAAACGAAGATTTTCAAGGCGGATACAGAGGTTACACCTATTTAACCATTGCGACCAAAAGCAATTACGAATATGAGCTACTACTTAAAGCCGCTGCCATTCCTTATGAAACACTTCCCCCAACAAGTTATTGGACTGTCTGGGTAGATGTTAATAGAAACGATCAATTTGAAGCCGGAGAGAACATTTTCAGTGGACAAGGCAATTCAATCAAAGGAGCAATTACCATCCCGCCTCTACTAAAAGGTACCAAGACAATACTAAGGGTAATTTTAAGTGCAAATCCTATTTGGGAAGGTTGTTATGATCAAATAGCGAATAAAAGCCCATTATACATGGAAGACTATACGATAGAAGTGGGTGAATATTGCCCCATTCAAAACCGGACTTCTGATGATTTTAAAAAAGATAAGCCAAAGTTTCAGGGGCTTGCATTTAAAAAACTCTCCCTTCTTGAATGTGGAAAAGATACCATAGCTAAAGCCAACCCAGCTTTACAACAAAAAGAAGTGGATTGGAGCCAAGTTACATTGAAGGGGGGCCAAAACTATTCGCTGGCATTTAGTCTATTCCCCCAAGAGGGAGTACAGCTATATCCGAATGCGTCTTATGAAAACAAGTTTTCTACAAATTGTGTTACAGAATATCCATTTGGCTTCGAAATGTATTCAACAAAGTCTAGTTTAAAAGAAGCAGAAGAGTCTAAAAACGACAACTCGTTCGGTCTCGGCTGTGACGACCCTACCATTGATCCCACCTGTTTATCCAGAATTTTACGGTTGGTATGGATAGATTTTAACAGGGATGGCTATTTTGAAATGGAAGAGGGTTTCAGCGCCCTGTATGATGTACAGCAAAAGAACTACTTTTTAAACTTTAAGGTACCTAATTGGGCTTCCACAATTGATGGCTTAAGTAAAATCAGGATCTATGTTTACTTAGGTAATAGGGCATTGCTTAGTGGCACCGCCTGTGGAAATGGAATTAACGGTCACGAAAAGTTTAATGGAGACCCCGTTCTTTCTAAAAACGGGATAGATATTTTGGTTAACCTCAAGAAAGACAGCTATTATATGAAAATGTCTGACCCGGTTGCTGAAAAACCCGCACCCTCCGATGACCAATCTAATGTAGAACCCGTTAGCCTGACGGTTTATCCCAATCCAGCCAACAATTGGGTTGATTTAAGCTTAAAAGGTACAATAGCTGACAATTTCACTTTGGAAATTTATAATGCCGATGGTATGCGCCTGTTGCTTAAACCCTGGGATGGTCGCTCAATAGATGTGTCTTCCTATCCTCCTGGATTGTATCTTATCACCCTGAAAAGAGACCGGGAAATATATAGTCAGAAATTAATGATTCAGCGCTAAGATTGAAAAGCCTCCAGAAATGGGGGCTTTTTTAATTCAGGCGATAGGGCGCCACCAGCTGAAACTCGGGAATATTTACTCGGATGGTTTGGTTATCCATCAATCGCCTCATCAGATAAGAACCCTTCATGCTGCCCATATCGGTTTTTAAATTACACCCCGACACGTATTCATGACTTTCACCCGGTTCAATTACCGGCTGTTCTCCAACCACTCCTTCGCCCTCAACCTCTCTCAATGTTCCGTTCGAATCAAAAATATGCCAATTGCGACGCATTAATTGAACCGTGTAATCACTCAGGTTCTCAATTGTAATTTTATAAGCGAACATAAAGTGCTCCTGTGCCGGATTGGAATATTCCGACTGATAAACGGTTTCGACCGAAACCTTTACACCTTCTGTAATTTGAGTCACCATTTCAGTTCATTTTGAGTGCAAAATCAAGCCAAAACATCTTCGAAGCTTGCGGCAACTTCATCTAATACTGTTTCAATATCGGAAACTTTCTCCAAGGACACCAGCTTCATTCGGTATTCTTTAAAGTTCGCAATTCCTTTAAAATAATTAGAATAATGTCTACGCATTTCAAAAATCCCGGTTTTTTCGCCTTTCCATTCAATTGATTTTTGCAAATGTGTGCGACAAACCGATACCCGTTCATCTATGGTTGGTCCGGCAAGCTGTTCGCCGGTTTTAAAAAAATGTTTGATTTCTCTGAATATCCACGGATAGCCAATGGCTGCTCTGCCAATCATGATCCCATCCACCTCATATTCTAAACGCCAATTGGCGGCTTTTTCTACACCATCCACATCGCCATTTCCAAAAATTGGGATCTGAATCCTTGGGTTGCGTTTAATTTCCTTGATTAAGGTCCAGTCGGCTTGCCCTTTATACATCTGTGCACGGGTTCTACCATGAATGGTTAAAGCTTTGATGCCCACATCCTGTAAGCGTTCAGCCACTTCATACACATTTTTGGTATGATCATCCCACCCCAACCTCGTTTTTACCGTAACTGGCAAATGAGTGCTTTCAACCACAGCCTTGGTCATGGCCACCATTTTATCGATATCTTGTAACAAACTGGCACCAGCACCGCGGCAGGCCACGTTCTTCACCGGGCAGCCATAATTGATGTCGATGAGGTCTGGATTGGCTTGTGAAGCAATGACCGTTGCTTCACGCATGGTTTCAATCTGGCTCCCAAAGATCTGGATACCAATGGGTCTTTCATATTCAAAAATATCGAGCTTTTGTTTGCTTTTTGCCGCATCCCTGATCAATCCTTCGGAAGAGATGAATTCTGTATACATCATATCCACGCCGTTTTGTTTGCACACATAACGAAATGGCGGATCGCTTACATCCTCCATGGGTGCCAACAACAGCGGAAATTCTCCCAAATCTATATTTCCAATCTTAACCGACATTTAGCTAAATCAATTCGCTATTTTTGTTTTGAATAGACAAAATTAAGAAATATCAAGAGATCATGTCTGAAATCCAGCCACCGCAACGTCATCCTTTGTATTTATTTGCCATTTTGATTTTGTTGATGATAGGCGGATCTGCCATTTTCGGGATGTTGGGCGTGATGATTGGTGGTTTGGTTTATGGTTTCGAAAACATTTCCAATCCCGATCATATTGGTTTTTTAAGGATCTTACAAAGCAGTCTTTCTATAGGCACCTTTGTGCTCCCGGCTTGGTTTTTTCCACGGTTTTCCTCGATCTCTGCACCTCAATATTTAAAACTTAACACTAGGCTCTTTCCGGTTTATCTGATTTTAACCATTGCGGTCGTTATTTCATCTTCGGCACCACTCGAATGGGCCATCCAGTTGAACAAACAATTGCAACTACCAGATTTTTTAAAAACCCTGGAAGATTGGATGCGCCAAAAAGAAGAAGAAACCCTGCAATTGGTCAAACAATTAACCACTATGAACGGTTCTGTCGACCTGATGATCAACCTGTTGATGCTTGCCCTTTTACCTGCACTTGGTGAAGAAATGATATTCAGAGGTAGCATTCAACCCCTTTTCACTCGCCTTTTCAACAATTACCATTGGGGAATATGGATCAGTGCCATTATTTTCAGTGCCATCCATTTGCAGTTTTATGGGTTTTTGCCCCGCATGCTGTTGGGTGGCATGTTTGGTTACCTGCTGGTGTGGAGCAACAGCTTATGGATACCGATACTGGCCCATTTTATGAACAATGCCGGCATCATCGTGCTTGCCTATAGTTATCAGCAACAGGGGCTTTCGACAGATGCTTTGGAGGGTGCTCCACAGGGTCCGGTGTATTTATATTTCATCAATTTGTTTCTCACTTTTGTGGGATTAATGATATTTTACCAATACGCCAAAGCCAAAAACACAATCCCTTACACAAATTAGCAATGGAACCAAGGTGGCAAAAAGTTTATAGCAGCAACGACCAATTCAAAGTCGAACTTTTAAAGCAAGTTTTAGTAGCGAATCAAATTGAGGCGGTTGTTTTGAATCAAAAAGATTCCTCTTATCAATTCGGAGAAGTGTCGATATTGGTACCCGAAGCCGACCGAGTTACCGCAGAAACCCTCATTCATCAACAACTAAATAATTCATGAAAAAACGGGCCATCACCGCTTTCTTTTTTGCCGCTATCATGCTGGCCTCTTTCTTTTTTGGTTCAGCATCTTTTACCTTTTTTTATTGGCTGCTCAGTGCGGCCTGCCTCTTAGAATTTTACCGGCTTTTAGAAACCGAAAAAAGAGAACTCACCAAGGGGGCTGGTTTATTTCTCGGATTAACGGTGTATTTAATGGCGACCTCAGCTGTCAAAGAGAGTTTCGATTTTATCCATCTCTTATTTTTGTTCCCCATTATCCTCTTCATTTATTTTCAAGAGCTCTACCGTAAAAGCGAAAACCCATTTCAAAATATTGCCTATACCATCTTAGGTCCGGTGTATGTGGTCTTGCCTTTTTGCTTTTTTTATGCGCTTGCCTTCCTTTCGGGCGAATACAGCTACCAATTACCCTTGGGATTGTTACTCTTGATTTGGGCTAATGATACCGGCGCCTACGCCATAGGCGTTAAGTTTGGCAAACACCGATTATTCGAGCGCCACTCACCTAAAAAATCGTGGGAGGGTTTTGCCGGAGGCGTATTGTTTTCTCTATTGGCGGGATTTATCCTCAGTAATTATTTCAAAGAATTAAATCCAACAAATTGGCTGATCGTTGCGTTCATTTGTAGTGTGGCCGGAACCTATGGCGACCTTTCCGAATCGATGTTAAAAAGAAGCCTTGGCACCAAAGATTCCGGAGGTCTTTTACCGGGTCATGGTGGTTTGTTAGATCGATTTGATAGCTTGTTTTTTGCAGCCCCGGCAGTTTACTTGTTTTTGTTGTTTAAAGATATCGTATAGAGCAAAGTGTTGGACCCCGAATTACCGAACGAATTAGAGCCCGAAATCACCCCAGACCGATCGGTCTTCAGGTTCGCCCTGATCATGGGTGCAATCATATTGATTCTGATTATGGCAAGCATTTTCATGGAAGACATCCGCAGGGCCTTCAGTCCGGCGAGCGCCCCCGTAACTGTGGTTCGGGAAGACTCTTCTGAACTCTTGAATGAAAGCGCTGCCATGAATGAGGAAGAGGTCAAATACTCCCTTATTAAATTCATCGAAGCCTTTTTTGTGGATCAGAAAAAAGGATATTTCGATCCGCCGAGCTACTTTGACCCCATTACCGAGACTTATTACAACTATCATCAGCTCACTTATCAGCGTTTAAAACAAGTGCATACCGCCCGAATGGCAGACTATAGAGAGCTGGAATTGAGCTGGTTGGTCCACACCCTTCAGTTTGAGCGCAGAAATGACAGCATTTATGCCAATTTCTGGACTCGACAAAGCTACTTCAAACCCTCAAAGAGTGCCCGTGAATCGGCAGAGGTGCTTTTAGAAATGGTCATCAATCCGGAGGGAAAAATCAGCGTGTTGAAGGAATTGGAAATTCGAAATTTAGTGAGTGTGCCGATGCCTAATCAAGCCCCCAATGGTTCAACCAGCAGTACCCCAACACCAGCTAAAACAGAACCCGTGCCGAATGCTCCGTCTGAATCGAGCGAAAATCAAGTTTATAGTTCGGGTCTATTAGAGTCGCCGCCTGAATTTGTTGGCGGCAACAAAAAGCTATCCCAGTTTTTGAGAAAAAACATGAAGTATCCCGGTAAAGCAAGGGAGTTGGGCGTACAGGGAAAAGTATTTGTAGCTTTTGTGGTAGAAACCAATGGTCAGCTCAGCAATATGAAGATTATCCGTGGCATTGGTTCGGGTTGTGACGAAGAGGCGCTTCGGGTAATGAGGAACTCCCCTCCATGGAAACCTGGCACGCTGGATGCTAAACCCGTAAGAAGTAGTTTTGTGCTTCCTATTGTTTTTCAGCTGGCTGAGCAGTAGTCGGTTGGGGGCTCAACTCACTTAGAACAGTAATTGCCTGCTCCAAGTCTTGCACCTCTTCAAAGGCAATTCTCAAGGTGTTTTTCACTTCTTTCAGGTTGCAATCTCGTGGGTGCTGCTGCACATAATTTAAAATTCGTCCAAACACCTCCGATTCGAAGTAAGGTGATTGTTGATCGCTCACGAAATAAGCTCTTAGGGTTTGTTTTTTCAGGGATATTTTTTCCATCCCAAGGCTTTT
>CANHCS010000049.1 GCA_947459195.1 Sphingobacteriaceae bacterium | reverse complement strand
TATCAATAGTTATAATAACTAGTAGTTTAATTAAAATATTTTACATAAAGATTAATATAGCCATATAATTGATTATTTTTGTGTCGTGAAAATTAGCCAAACACTTTTGTTCAATGGTTATACCTCAACGACATTTAGAAAGAAAATGGGCATATTCTAACCTCTTCGGCTTACTTTTAGGGTTATTGATAGGCCACTGTATCATTCTATTTAGTACACTTTTTACCGGCAAGCCCATCGAATTAAGTCCCAGTGCCAGGGTTTTGGTTTTCAGTATTTTAATTTCAGTATCGGTAGCTAATTCCGTCTCACTTTTTGGGAAATACCTGATTCGCAATTTTACTTCCAACAGGAGTATCATCATCGGTTTTTATCTTATTTGTTTGGTTGGGATGGTGCTGGGCACCGAATTAAGCTACCTGATTTTATCCGCTTTCTTTGACATGGATTATTCTTGGGTGATCCACCTTAAACAGATCGGTATCAATTCAATCGTTCTTCTCATTGTTTGTTCAAGCATTGTTTTGTACGAATGGCAGAAAACGCGTCATCAGATCAATGCCATACAACAAGAAGTAGAATTTGTGAAACTGAACCGATTGAAGAAGCAGGCGGAGCTGCAAACCATTCAGGCAAAAGTCAATCCTCATTTTTTGTACAACTCTTTAAATGCCATTGCCGGTTTAATTGGTCAGGATGGGGCCAAAGCAGAATCGATGACCTTAAAGCTGGCCCAGTTGTATCGCTATAGTTTGGCACAGTCTGGCGATCATTTTTCGAGTATTGAAGAGGAGCTCAATGTGGTAAAAAATTACCTCGAAATTGAACAAGTAAGGTTTGGGAAGCGATTTAAATTCGAGATGATTTGTGAGCAATCCTTGTTTGATATTCAAATCCCCAGGTTTTTATTGCAGCCCTTATTAGAGAACGCAGTTAAGCACGGACTTTCGAGCTCAAGCGGAGCTGCACTGGTAAAACTCCACATCCGTCGAAAACAATCCAATTTAGATATCGCCATCTATGACAACGGACAGCCCTTTCCGGTTGATATCAATTGTGGTTATGGTTTTAAAAGCACTTACGATAAATTGAAATTGCTCTATGGCGACAATTATCAGATCCGGCTAATCAATCATCCAGAAAAACACATAGGTGTTTATTTGCCAGTAAAGGTTGTTTTAGACGAAATAGAATTAGTTAGCAAAAACGCATGAGATGATTTTACCCAGAAAATATTTTCGCGACCAGTGGCAATATGTTTTTGCCAATACCCTGATAGCAGGTTTGATCACCGGTTTGGCGGTTTCTGCATTTCATGCGGTCACTTACGGCATCTCTATTCAGGCATTTTGGGGCATTATCATTTTCAGTGAATTTCACGCTTTCGCCATGGCATTTGCCATTTCGCTCTATACGGAACTATTGAACCGGAAGATTTCTTGTAAATGGATCAAGGTGCCTACCCTTTGTTTAATGGGCTTGTTAGGGACTTTTGTTGCTACCCAACTTTCTTATTGGTTATATGAAGCGGTATTTAATGAGCGTTATTTCTTGGGTCAAAGAGGAAATCAAATTCTGATCAATTATAGCATTTCGATCATTGCCAGTGCAGTGGTGCTGCTTTACGAATCGCAAAGAATTACGTATAGCAACCAGTTTCACAGAAAAGAGATCGAGATACTCAAATTGAAACAACTTAAAATGAAGGAAGAGCTGGAGGCGATCCAATCTACAATTAATCCTCATTTTTTATACAACTCTTTAAATACCATTGCTGCATTGGTTTACGACCAAGCCACACTTGCAGAAGAACTGACCCTCAAGCTTTCGAAATTATTCAGGTACAGTATCAATTACGGGCAGCAAAATTTTTCGAGCATACAAGAAGAACTCGAAATGGTGAGTGTTTATCTCGAAATTGAAAAAATAAGGTTGGGGAATCGCTTGAGTTTCATCATTCATGCACCCAATAACTTGAAAAAACAATTCATCCCCAGGTTTTTATTACAGCCTTTGGTGGAAAATGCCCTCCGGCATGGACTCATTGATTTAGCTCAGGAAGGTGAAATAAAAATTAATATTCAATCTGAAGGTAAAAACCTGATCATTGGAATTCATGATAATGGGAAAGATTTTCCACAACAAGTGGTAAGCGGACAGGGATTTCAAAGCACTTATGAAAAATTGGAACTCCTATATCCCAAGAAATATGAATTTAAACTGATCTCTAAACCAGATAAAATGGTGTATTTACTAATACCGCAAAAACATTCATTAAATGGACTTGATTTAAATCAAGATCAAGAAAGGTATCAATCCATCAAGGTTTAGTTCAGCAAATTCGAACCATCAGCAGTTTGGCAAAGAATTTGCAACAATTAAAAATCAAACAACCGAACCCATCCATTAACATTCAAATATGAATAACCAGTTTAAGACCATAATAATTGACGATGAGTTAATTGGTACCCAACGATTAAAAAGATTGCTGGCACCTTATGAGCTTTTCGATATCATGGCTGAGGCAGTAAATGGAAAGGAGGGATTTGAACTGATTGAAAAGCTGCATCCGGATGTCATATTTTTAGATATTGAAATGCCGGTGATGAATGGATTTGAGATGCTCAAGCTCATCAGGCATAAACCCAAGGTGGTATTTACCACCGCATTCGATCAGTATGCCATTAAGGCTTTCGAAGAAAATTCGATTGATTATTTGTTGAAACCCATCGAAAAAGATCGGTTAGACCTCACCGTCAAAAAATTACAAAGCTCGGCGCCTTTTTCTCCCGATCTTAATTCTATCAAAAATCTGATCCAAGTGATTCAACCTAAAAAAGAGTTGAAGACGTTAACTGTGAGGCTGGGTGATAAAATTATGTTGATCAGATTGGATGATATTTCTTACATCGAAGCGGAAGATAAATACGTTTTTCTTCGTTGTATTGATGGTTCCAGTCACCTCACCGATTTTACCATGGCTTATCTGGAAGAAAAATTACCCGATGAGTTTGTGAGGATCCACCGTAGTTTCATCATCAATACCGATTTGATCAAAGAAATCAGGAAAAGCTTTAACGGTTCACTGGCCTTTGTATTAAACGATAAAGAAATGACGAGGCTCAATTCCAGCCGCTCTTACAGCGCCAGTTTAAGAGAAAAGTTCGGTATTTGATTAATAGCGGTATTTGTCTTTCCAAAGTTTTTTCAAATGCTCTCTTAGTTTATTTTCGGAAGGATTTGCCCCGGGTTCATAAAAAACGGTTCCCGATAACTTATCTGGTAGATATTCTTGTGCAGCAAAGTTATTTTCAAAAGCGTGTGCATATTGATAGTCTTGGCCGTAGCCCAATTCTTTCATCAAGCCGGTGGGCGCATTGCGCAAATGGAGAGGAACGGACAAATCGCCCGATTGTTTTACGGCAGCTTGCGCCTTGTTGATGGCTTCATAGCTGGCATTGCTTTTGGGCGACGAAGCCAGGTAGGTAACCAGCTGTGCTAAAATGATCCTTGATTCGGGCCAGCCGATCACTTTCACCGATTCGAAGCAAGATTGTGCCAGCAGTAAAGCATTAGGGTTGGCATTCCCAATATCCTCGGCCGCCAAAATCAATAATCTTCGGGCAATAAATGCCGGATCCTCTCCGCCTTCAATCATTCTTGCCAGCCAATAAACACCAGCATTTGGATCGCTACCGCGAATGGACTTGATAAAGGCAGAAATAATATCGTAGTGTTGCTCACCCGATTTATCGTAAATGGCCATATTTTGCTGCACCAACTGCAGTACCAAGCCGTTATCAATTTCAATCTCTTGCTGGTTGAGGGTTTGTACCACGAGTTCCAGTACATTCAGCAATTTTCGAGCATCGCCGCCCGAGAGCCGTAATAATGCCTCGTACTCCTTAATGACTATCTTTTTCTTGGCAAGTTCAGCATCTTTAGTGATGGCCAATTGCAGCAAAGATTTTAGCTCCTCTGCTTGGAGGTGCTGTAGCACATACACTTGACAGCGGGAGAGTAAAGCTGAAATCACTTCAAAAGAAGGATTTTCTGTAGTAGCACCAATCAGTGTAAGTAAACCATTTTCTACAGCGGCAAGTAAAGAGTCTTGTTGCGACTTGGAAAAACGATGGATTTCATCAATAAATAAGATGGGCTGCGCCTGACCTTCGTCTCTCAGTTTTACTGCATCCTCTATAATGGCCCGAATTTCTTTTACTCCAGCATTGATGGCACTTAAATTGAAAAATGGACGTTCTAATTGTCGGGCAATGATAAATGCCAATGTGGTTTTACCAACTCCTGGAGGCCCCCATAATAATAAAGAGGGGATATTCCCGGCTTCGATGGCCTGGCGTAAAATAGCGCCTGGTCCAACCAGGTGTTGTTGACCGATATAGTCGGATAGACCGGCCGGACGCATGCGTTCTGCCAAAGGAGCTAGGTTAGCCATGTTGAATTAATTTAAGCCTCATGAAATAGGATACTATTTTACAAAAACCTGGGCGAACTCAATTAGATTTCGGCAGATTAAATTAGATTTAGACCTTTAAGCCAATTATCCGATGCGCATTGACATGAAAAGATGGAATATCCTACTACTGGCACTTCTGATTGGCCTTCCTGTTTTTGCGCAACAAGAAAATACGTCTCTGGCTACTCAGAATACCATCAAGTCTTTTTTCCTACTACGCCTCAATTTAACCAGCGATCCGGTTGATTTGCAAAACTTTTTGGCCGAACGATCCTTTAAGCAAGAGTTTGAGCATTTTTCTGCCCGCTATGGTTCTCGTATCAAGCGGTTAAATGAGGGATCGAAACCAATCAGCTGGGCCATCAGCAGTGCTCTCAATGGCGACCTGGATGCATCACTCAAAAACATAGATCAGGCGGTTTCAGCACAAACAGTATCAAAAGATAAAGAACTCCTTTCAAACTTATTTCTTTTAAAATCACATCTCTTATCCTTAAAAAAAGATTACAAAGGAGCACTTAAAGCCATGAACTATTCCATGGCCGCAGCCCAGCAAATAAATTGGTCGCTACAAATTGCCAGGCTTCACCTGCAAAGAGGTAGGCTTTTATCGCTCGATGGGCAATTTGAGCAAGCGGAAACAGAACTGATCAGAATAGCACTCCCGGCATTTACTAAAATGAAATATGAAGAAGGTGTGGCGAACTGTTACCGGGAAATTGCCGATATGTATTCTCGAAATGAACTTTTTTCTCCAGCCAACTGGTTTTACCTACAGGCTTTGAGCACCTCCAGAAAAATTAACTATGCCGCAGGGGCGATAGGCTCGCTGAATGAACTGGCACAATTAAAATTTGAGGTAGATGAGTTTGCGCCAGCTGCTAAAGATTGGCTGGAAGCAGAAAAAATAGCCATCTTTTCTAAAAATCTGCCCGAATTATTGCGTCTGAAGTATAATCTCTACCAATTGTATCTCAAGTGGGGTAAAACGGCAGCTGCAGAAAAATATGCCTTAGAATTTGAACAATTAAAAGATATCCTCCTCAATCCTGTACTTTAACGGTATCCTGTTTCGTATAAATAGCTTGTTGAGCCGTCAGAATTAAGTATTTTTCATTAAAATTTTGCTTTTTTTAACAAAAAAACACACATTTTGTCTGTATCTTAAAGCCTTTAATTAAGGCACGATACCGTGATATGGAGTTCAAAAAATTTAAAGAGATGTTGAGAAAATTATTCCTGGGTTTGTTTATAGCTGCCACTTTAGCCTGCTCGGCCGATCCGAGGGTGCGAGTGGAAGTTGTGGGATCGCTGAACTTAAAACCAGATGCACAGCAACAGGTGGTAGTGAAAGAACTGGTAGAGGTGATAGAAAATTACCATTATAAAAAGGTGAGTTTAAATGATTCTATTTCTTCGATCATTTTTGATAATTATATCAAAAGTTTAGATGCTGGTCGCAACTATTTTTTAGCAAGCGATATGGCAGATTTCAGCCAATATCGAAACACTTTAGACGATGACCTTAAGTCGGGCGACTTGAGTGTGCCATTTTATATTTTTAATGTTTATCAGAAGCGTTACAATGAGCGTTTAAAGTTTGCCATCGGCCAGATCAATCAACCGTTTGATTTTGGTAAAGATGAGCAGTATACCTATAACCGTGAAAAATTGCCTTGGTTCCCATCCGATGAGGCGGCTAATCAATTGTGGTTGCAGCGGGTAAAGTACGATCTCTTAAATCTGAAACTCACCGGATCGGAAGCTGAAAAAAATATCGAAACCTTAAAAAAACGCTACGAAAATCTAATTTCTCAATCTGATAAAACCAATAATCAGGATGTTTTCCAACTCCTGATGAATGCCTTTACCGAGAGTATCGATCCCCATACCAATTATTTTGTACCTACCCGTGCCCAGGAATTTAATGAAGACATGGCCCGCACTTACGAAGGAATTGGCGCCCGACTCCAATTGGAAAATGAAGTAGTTAAGATCAATGAAATTATACCCGGTGGTCCGGCATTCAAAGCCAAAACCCTGAATGTAAACGATAGGATCATTGCAGTTGCACAAGGAAAAGAAGGTGAGTTTGTAGACGTAATTGGCTGGAGACTCGACAATACAGTTTCTAAAATAAAAGGTCCTAAAGGCACCTTGGTTCGCTTAAAAATCATTCCGGCAGGTCAGGAGTTAAGCGCCAAACCGGTGATCATTGAGCTAATGAGAGACAAAATTATTTTAGAAGATCAGTCTGCTAAGAAAACCATCAAGAATATTACGTCTGGAAACAAAACTTATAAAATTGGCATTATTGAGATCCCTGCATTTTATGCGGATTTTGCTGCTTATCGGGCAGGCGATCCCAATTATAAATCGACTACCCGCGATGTGAAATTGATTTTAGACAGTTTGAAAGCGCAAAAGGTGGACGGTGTGATCATCGATTTACGCTCCAATGGTGGCGGCTCTTTGATGGAAGCTATTGAACTTACCGGACTGTTTATTAAAACCGGCCCCGTGGTGCAGGTAAGAGACCAAAGATCTATTGAGATTAACGAAGATGAAGACCCGCAATTGGCTTACGATGGTCCTCTGGGCGTTTTGGTCGATCGCTTCAGTGCTTCAGCCTCTGAAATCTTTGCCGGCGCCATGCAAGATTATGGTCGGGGGATCATCATGGGTACCCAAACTTATGGCAAGGGTACCGTTCAATCTTCTATAGATGTTTCCCGCCTCATCAGCCCCAAAGATCGCTTGATGCTGATGACCAAGGAGCAAGAAGAAAATGGGCAAAATGGAAATGTATCCAGGGCGAATGCGCCACAATTTGGGCAGATCAATTTAACTATGGCCAAGTTCTATCGTGTAAATGGTAGCAGTACGCAGCACAAGGGCGTAATGCCCGATATTCAGTTCCCGATGATTTTCCCGGCTGATAAATATGGAGAAAGTTCCGAGCCAGCCGCCTTGCCTTGGGATACCGTAAAGCCAAGCACTTTTAGCCCGGTTAGTCGATTGGACGGCATTACCAGCAAACTATTAAAACTGCATGAAAAGCGGATGAAAACTTCTGAAGAATACGCCAACTTATTGGAAGATATTCAGGAGTTCCGTAAACGCGAAGCTGAAAATGTGGTGAGCACTAGCGAACAGAAACTAAAGCAGGAGCGTGAAGAACAGGAAGCAAAGAACCTGGCTCGTGAAAACAAACGCCGAGCTTTAAGAGGCCTGCCTCCTTTGAAAAAAGGCGAGGCTAAACCCAAAGATGATTATGATTTTATTGAGGAAGAAAGCCTCAGAATCATGGCCGACTTTATTCCGGCAGTGAAAGGATAAACAAAAAAGCCCCGAAAATTTGCTGGGCTTTTTTTATGCCTCTGTAGCACTAAATTTCTCGCCAATTTGCTGGCGCCACATGGCGTAATAAAGTCCTTTTTCTGTAAGTAATTCTTCATGCTTACCCGACTCCACAATCTGACCTTTTTCCAACACAAAGATCCGATCGGCATGCATGATGGTAGACAATCTATGGGCAATGAGGATGGTGATCTGGTCTTTAAACACCGAAACATCCCGGATGGTCTCCGTAATTTCTTCTTCAGTTAATGAGTCAAGTGAAGAGGTTGCCTCATCAAATACCAGCATATCCGGCTGACGAAGCAAGGCCCGGGCAATGGATAATCTTTGCTTTTCACCACCTGAAACCTTTACTCCTCCCTCACCAATTACGGTGTCTAATCCTTTATCGGCTCTAGCCAAAAGAGATTGACAAGCTGCTTTTTGGAGTACATTTAGGCAATCTTCATCACTCGCTTCTGGTCGTACAAACAATAAATTTTCGCGAATAGTTCCCGAAAATAATTGAGTATCCTGAGTTACAAAGCCAATTTTTTCTCGTAATTCATCTAAATCTATCTGCTCGTTTGATAAACCATTGTACAGAATCTGTCCGCTTAAGGGCTGGTAAAGGCCGACCAATAATTTAACCAAGGTAGTTTTACCTGAGCCAGAAGGTCCAACAAAGGCCAGTGTTTCACCCTGCTCGGTTTTAAATGAGATACCATTCAATGCATTTCTGTTGGCCGATAAGTGCTTAAAGGACACCTCCTTGAATTCCAGCGTTTTTACCCTTCCCAACAACTGTGGTTTGGCTGGTTTGCTTTCTTTAGGGGTACTTAATATTTGGTTAAAGTTGTTGAGCGACACTTCGGCTTCCCGCCAGGCAATGATCACATTTCCCAATTCTTGCAGCGGATTGAATAAAAAGAAGGAGTAAAACAAAAAGGTGAAATATTTACCCGGCGATATTTCCTGATCGAATATTAAAGTCATCAATACCACCACCATGGCGCTACGAACGAAATTAACAGTGGTGCCCTGCAAGAAAGCCATACTACGTACATATTTGATTTTTTTTAGCTCCAAGCCAAGGATTTTATACGTGGTATTGTTCAATCGCTTGATTTCTTGCTTGGCCAGGCCTAAACTTTTCACCAGTTCGATGTTACGCAGCGATTCGGTAGTAGAGCCTGCCAAACCTGTGGTTTCCTTTACGATGGTTTTCTGAACGGTTTTAATTTTACGACTAAGCAACCAGCTGGTGATGGCAATAATGGGAATGGCTGCAAAGTAAACGAGCGTTACCTTGTAGCTGACATTTAGTGAGTAAACAATCACAAAAATCATCCCCACCAAACTTGTAAATAGAATACTGATGAAAGTAGTGATGAACCTTTCGGAGTCAGTACGGACCTTTTGTAAGATGCCCAAAGTTTCGCCGCTTCTCTGGTCTTCAAAGGTTTGATAAGGCATTTCGAGCGAATGCTTCAAACCATCTGAATAAAGTTGTGCGCCGAGCTTTTGAACAATGATATTGGTAAAATAGTCTTGTAAATTTTTAGCGATACGCGATACCATGGCCGCTCCAATTGCCAGGCCGATGAGGTATAGGATGCCCTTGATGTAGCTTTCGCGATCTAATTCAGTTCTTTTTTCGAGAAAATTATCGACGATCTTTCCGGTGATGTGAGGATCGAGTAGGGAAAAGATCATATTGACCGCGGCCAGGAAAAGTGCTAGGGCCAATAAACCTTTGTAATTTTTTAAATAATGGAGTAAAACTTTCATATGATCCTACAAAAATAAGAAAGGGAACGAGCTATTAACCACGTTCCCTTTTTAATGACCCTCATATTAGACCATTAAACGGTCATGATGTCTTTTTCTTTATTCTCTGCTTCTTTATCCACTTTCACAATGTAAGCGTCGGTTAGTTTCTGCACTTCGCCTTCGCCGGTTTTCATCTCGTCATCAGAAACACCTTCTGATTTTAATCTTTTAATTTTCTCATTCGCGTCTTTGCGGATATTTCGGATGGCAATGCGTCCTTTTTCAGCCTCTTCTTTTACTTTCTTAACTAAGTCACGACGACGCTCTTCGGTTAAAGGAGGTACATTTAAACGAATGATATTACCATCATTTTGCGGATTTAACCCAATATTGGCATCCATTATGGCTTTTTCGATAGGCTGCAACAAAGCCTTTTCCCAGGGTTGTACCACCAGGGTTCGGGCATCGGGGGTGTTTACATTACCTACCTGACTCAATGGCGTAGGTGTACCGTAATAATCAACCATAATGCCGTCGAGCATGGAAGGCATGGCTTTTCCAGCACGAATTTTGGCGATTTCGTTTTCGCAATGCTCCATGGCCTTATCCATTTGGCCTTTGGCATCATCCAATACTTTTTTAATCAGTTCGCTCATAGTGTTCTCAATCGTATCACAAAAATAGTAAAGCCCGGCGGATTTTTTAGGCTTATAAGGTTATTTAACCAAAGTACCGATAGGTTCACCCTTAGTCAGTTTCATCAGGTTGCCCGGTTTATTCATATCGAAAACAATGATAGGCAGTTTATTTTCCTGACAAAGAGTAAAGGCGGTCATGTCCATCACGTTAAGGCCTTTTTTGTACACCTCATCAAAAGATATTTCCTCGAATCGAGTTGCTGTTGCATCTTTTTCCGGATCGGCGGTATAGATCCCATCTACTCGGGTGCCTTTCAGTACCACATCGGCATTGATCTCAATCGCTCTTAATGAAGCGGCAGTATCGGTAGTAAAGTAGGGGTTGCCTGTTCCGGCACCAAAGATCACGATTCTTCCTTTTTCTAAATGGCGTACGGCACGACGACGGATAAATGGTTCGCAGATTTGCTCCATTTTAATGGCGGTAAGCAAACGGGTTTTGCAACCTACTTTTTCCAAGGCATCCTGCAAAGCCATGCTATTGATCACCGTGGCCAACATGCCCATATAATCTGCCTGAACACGATCCATGCCTGCCTTTTCGGCGCTTAAACCACGATAAATATTCCCACCACCAATTACAATGGCAATCTCCATGCCTTCGGCATGTACGGCTCTTATGTCTTTGGCGTATTGAGCTACACGGTTAATATCAATACCATATTGCTTATCACCCATTAGGGCTTCGCCGCTCAGTTTCAGTAGGATGCGTTTGTACTTCATTAGCTGGGGAGGTTTATCAAAAATAAAAAATTATACCGAAGCTTTTAAATGGTCAAAAAAAATCCCCCTCGATCATTCGAGGGGGATCTAAAATTAAGCTCCTAATTGCACTCGCTTGAATGCGGTAACGGTTAATCCTTTAGATACTCCGTCGAGGAATTGTGCGATGGTTTTTGAAGAATCTTTCACAAACTCCTGGTTCAATAAAGTAGATTCTTTGTAGAACTTGTTCAGCTTACCTTGCGCAATTTTTTCAACCATGTCTTCAGGTTTACCTTCGGCACGGATCTGCTCTTTGGCAATTTCTAACTCACGCTCAATGGTACGAGCATCTACATCACCTTTATCAATAGCAACCGGGTTCATGGCAGCAATTTGCATGGCTACGTCTTTACCGGCTTCATCGGCGTCAGCAGCATTGGCGCTTAAGCCAACCAACACTCCTAAACGGTAGTTACCGTGAATGTAGGCTACTACTTTCTCACCGCTCACCACTTCGTATTTAGAAACCCCAATCTTTTCACCGATTTTACCGGTTTGGTCTAAGATTTGGTCAGCTAATTTAGTTCCGTTCAGCTCTAAAGCAGTTAACTCATCAATTGAACTTGGATTATTCGCAATTGCTAAATCGGCAATGCTGTTAGCAAATGCGATGAAGTCCGCATTTTTAGCCACGAAATCAGTTTCGCAGTTAACCTCTACCACCACACCACGTTTACCATCGGCGGTAGTTTTAGCAATAACTACCCCTTCGTTCGACTCACGGTCTGAACGGCTGGCAGCTACTTTAGCGCCTTTTTTACGTAAATAATCGATAGCAGCTTCAAAATCACCATTGGCCTCGATCAATGCTTTTTTGCAATCCATCATACCGGCACCAGTTTGCTGGCGTAATTTGTTTACATCTGCTGCTGAAATTTGTACTGTTGACATCTTTTTCTTTTTTATTTTTTGAAAATAGTTGTGGGTTGTAAGTTATGGGTTGTAAGAAAGCCCACAACTCATAACCCGCAACCCACAAACAATATTACTCTTCTGTTTTTTCGGCTTCTGCTTTAGCAGTAGTTTTGCGTGCACGTTTAGCAGGAGCAGCTACTGCAGCTGTTTCCTCTGTACCGGCATCTACTTTTGCTTTTGCAGCTGCACCTTCTTTATCAGCTTCTTCTTCTTTCTCACGCTTGCGTTCTTCTAAACCTTCCTGGATAGCCTTCACAATAATGTCGGTAATCAGGGTGATAGATTTAGTAGCATCGTCATTCGCAGGAATTGGAAAATCGATGTTTGAAGGGTCAGAGTTGGTATCTACCATTGCGAAAGTAGGGATGTTTAGCTTTAAAGCTTCTGAAACAGCAATGTGCTCTTTCTTTACATCCACTAAGAATAAGGCTGCAGGTAAACGGTTCAAATCAGCGATACCCCCTAATAAGGTTTCTAATTTGATACGCTCACGCTGAATCATCAATTTCTCTTTCTTAGATAAAACATCATAAGTACCGTCGGTCGTCATCTTATCGATGTTAGACATCTTTTTGATCGACTTACGTACGGTCGCGAAATTGGTTAACATACCACCTAACCAACGCTCGGTTACGAAAGGCATGTTTACAGATTTAGCTTGCTCGGCTACAATACCTTTAGCTTGTTTTTTAGTAGAAACGAATAATACTTTACGGCCCGATTTTACGATTTGCTTAATCGCGGCAGCAGCTTCTTCTACTTTAGTTAAAGTCTTATTTAAGTCAATGATATGGATGCCATTACGTTCCATGAAAATGTAAGGCGCCATTTTTGGATCCCATTTGCGGGTAAGGTGACCAAAGTGTACACCTGCATCCAATAAGTCTTGATATGTTGTTCTTGCCATTGTTTGATCCTCCTGAAATTAACGTTTACTGAATT
>CANHCS010000048.1 GCA_947459195.1 Sphingobacteriaceae bacterium | reverse complement strand
GTTGTGTCAACAGCAGTAGTATCTACAGCAGTAGTGTCAACAGCAGCAGTGTCAGTAGCAGTTTCTTCAGTTTTGTTAGAAGAACAAGCAGCAACTGATAAAGAAATAGCTAAAGCTAAGAAACCGAATTTGAATAAATTTTTCATGTTTTTTTTGTAAAGGGTTAATTAATAATTATTAATAATTTGTTGTTAATACCGCAAAATTAAAAAGGTAACCCGTAAATCCAGAAAAAAATTAAAAAAATATTTTCCTATCATTGGGTTACTATTAAAGAATTATTGTATTAACAGTGAAAGATAAGATAAATAGTTCAATTCCAGGCGATAAAGAGATTATTCTTGGCATCCGGAACGGAACTAAACAAAGTCTCGAATTAATATATCAAGCACATTTTCCTATGATCCTTCAAATGGTGATTAGTAATAATGGTGATGAAGAAGAGGCTAAGGATATTTTTCAGGAATCGATCATCGTTCTTTACAATAAGGTTAAAGCTGGAGATTTTGAACTGAACAGTAAGTTGAAAACTTATATCTATGCCATTTGTCGGAGACTTTGGCTCAAAAGGTTGAATCAGCAAAGTAAGTTCACAAATCAATTAGGAATTGCGGAGGATGTGGAGGATAGCGCTGCAGATCTAGAAGAATACGAACATCAACATCGGCAATTTCAATTAATGCAGACGGCCTTGAGCCAGCTTGGAGAACCTTGTAAAACGATTATTGAAGAATTTTATTTGCATAACAAATCGATGCAAGACATCTGCGAACAGTTTGGCTATACCAATGCCGATAATGCGAAAACGCAGAAATACAAATGTTTACAAAGGCTTAAAAAACTATTTTTCAAAGCCTAAACTAATTGATCATGAAAAATTTGAATTTGATTAACCAGATAGAGTCTTACTTGAGAGGGGAAATGGGCCCTGAGGAGCGCAAGGCTTTTGAGCAACTGCTTCGTGAGGATCCGATGGTTGATCAGCAATTTAAAGAGCATCAGCAGCTGATGGCATTTATGCAAGCCTATGGCGAGCGCCAGCGTTTGCAGCATGCCATGAACCTGATCCATGAGCAAATAGATGTAAATGCGCTTAAAAATGAATTGATGCCTTTCTCCACCAAGGTGGTCAAGTTATGGAGAACTTATCGTAATTACGCTGCCATCGCCGCTGCTGCTGCGATTGTAACGGTATTCAGTACCCTGATCTTTTCAGGCCATCTTTTCGAAAATAATGCTTCTTACAGTGCGCTTCGTCGCGAAATAAATAAAATAAAGCGTTCGCAAAACGATTTGGTCAAAGATATCAAAGGAAAAGCCAAAGGTCCTTTAAACCCCGGTGAATTTGGTGGTACCGGTTTTGCACTTTCTTCCAATGGTTACATCGCCACCAATTACCATGTGGTTAAAGGAGCCGATTCACTTTACATTCAAAATGCCGCGGGAGATACCTACAAAGTGAAAACCGTTTACCTCGATCCGGCTCATGATATTGCGGTATTGCAAATTGTAGATCCTGAGTTTCAAAGCCTTGGAAAGTTGCCTTATACCTTTAAAAAATCGAATGCCGATTTAGGGGAAGATGTTTTCACCATTGGTTTCCCAAGAGAAGAACCGGTTTATGGTAAAGGTTACCTGAGTTCAAATACTGGTTTCGACGGCGATACGGTAGCTTATCAGGTTTCTATTCCGGTCAATCCAGGAAATAGCGGCGGACCGCTTTTAGATAATCGCGGAAATGTGATAGGAATTATCAGCGGAAAACAAGACCGAACAGATGGGGCAGCATTTGCCATTAAATCTACTTATTTGCTGCAGTCTATCAACGAGATTCCGGAAAAGGATTTAGATAGAAACTTGATATTGAACAAGAAAAATTCCCTTTCTAATCTGGCCCGTAAAGAGCAGATCAAAAAGATACAGGATTACGTTTTTATGATCAGGGTTTATTAATAGAGATAACTGATAATAATAAAAAAAGCCTCTCCGATCATTTTCGAAGAGGCTTTTTTTATGGAGCCAATCTTACGATTTTCCAGTTGTTCTTATCTGCCTTGCGGTAAACAATTCGGTCGTGCAGACGGCTCGATCGGCCTTGCCAAAATTCAATTATTTGCGGCTTAACCAGGTATCCACCCCAAAAAGAGGGTTTGGGTATTTCCTGATCCGCATATGTCTTTTCCAGCTCTTTCCAGTTTTTTTCAAGTAAACTGCGATCTGCTATTACCTGACTTTGTGGAGAGGCCAGGGCGCCAATCTGACTTTCTTTCGGTCGCGATTGGAAGTATTTTTCCGAGGTTTCTTTGCTCACTTTTTCAATAGTGCCTTCAATTCTTACCTGACGTTCCAGTTCTGGCCAGAAAAATACCAGTGCTACTACGGGGTTTTTAGCCAATTCCTTGCCTTTTCTGCTAAGGTAATTGGTGTAAAAAACGAAACCATCTTGATTAAACCCTTTAAGCAACACAATTCTGGCTGCTGGTTTTCCGTCGGTGCTGGCAGTAGCCAAAGTCATGGCATTGGGCTCGTAAATGCCCGATTTTAAAGCCTCATCAAACCAATGATCAAATTGCTCAATAGGATTTTTTTTAACATCTGTTTCCGAAAGTTTTTCTGCACGGTAATCTTTGCGCAGGTTTTCGAGTGTTGCCTTATCAGTTTTCATATCTCATTACAAACTTAACAAAAGCACCGGCTTTTGGCGTTGATTTTGATTACAGATTATTTAGTTTTGATTAATTAACTGTTTATATGAGCACCATCAATCAACATGTAAAGCCAGGTAGCTTGCTCATTTCTGAGCCATTTATGCCCGATCCTAATTTTAAACGTTCGGTGGTGCTACTTACCGAACATGGGGAGGAGGGCTCGGTAGGTTATATTTTAAATCAGAAAAGTAAATTATACCTCAAAGATCTCATACAAGATTGCTGGGAATCAGAATTACCCATTTATTTTGGTGGTCCGGTGGCAAGCGATACCCTTCATTTCATCCATAGGGCCTATGATCGGATGCAAAGTGGAACACAAATAGCAGATGGGGTGTATTGGGGAGGCAATTTTGAAACACTGAAACTATTAGTCAATCACCAACAAATACAGCCCGAGGAAGTAAAGTTTTTTGTTGGATATGCGGGTTGGGAATCTGAACAACTGTCAGATGAGCTTCTAGATAAATCCTGGATACTTACTAATAAATACCAGCATTCTTTGCTTTTTGAAACAGAGGTAGATGAATTGTGGAGGGAAGTGGTGTTGGCATTAGGACCCAATTTCGCCCATCTAGCCAATTTTCCTGAAAATCCGATGTGGAATTAAGACGGATCTAAATCTTTTGCGCTTTCCTCGATCTTTTTGCGGAGCTCTTCTTTGTAATGGATGAGTTTGGCTGCAATATTTTCATCTGAGGTACCTAAGATTTGTGCAGCCAAGAGACCAGCATTTTTAGCAGCATTAAGCGCTACTGTAGCAACCGGTATGCCATTGGGCATTTGTAAAATGGATAGGATAGAATCCCAGCCATCCAAAGAGTTACTCGATTTCACCGGAACCCCAATCACTGGCAAATGAGTGATAGAAGCAACCATCCCCGGCAAGTGCGCTGCACCGCCGGCACCGGCAATAATTACTTTTAATCCTCTTTTAGAAGCATTTTCGGCATAGTCGAACATGCGTTTTGGAGTTCGGTGGGCAGAAACCACATTAATTTCAAATGCCACACCCAAGTCTTTAAGTATATCTGCTGCCTCCTGCATAACCGAAAGGTCAGATTTACTACCCATAATGATGCCTACTTTTGCCATTTTATGCTTTTACTTTTAATAGTTGCTGTACTTTTCTTGCCTTTTCAATTGCCAAAGTCCTGTCTTCATCTAAAATAGTTACATGTCCCATTTTGCGGAAGGGTTTAGTGATTTTTTTTCCATATAGGTGAACATAGGTGCCACTCAGCTTTAAAACTTGTTCCAGTCCCTCGTAAATAGCAAGCCCCTCATAACCGTCTTCGCCCAATATATTAACCATCACGGCATGTTG
Source organism: Sphingobacteriaceae bacterium (assembly GCA_947459195.1). Lineage (GTDB taxonomy): Bacteria > Bacteroidota > Bacteroidia > Sphingobacteriales > Sphingobacteriaceae > JAIPAN01. The sequence continues at coordinate 9,937 of CANHCS010000048.1, read as the reverse complement.
CAGCGATTGTGTATCGCCCAAAGGTAAATTGAAAACGGATCTTAAGTGCTGTTCAAACTGAGAGGTGTAATTGCCTTCTATGCTATGATGTCCGCTGTTATGTGGTCGAGGGGCCAATTCATTTACCAAGAGCCTGCCGTCTTTTGTTAAGAACATCTCTACGGCCAAAACGCCCACCATTTGGAGGCTTTCAGCTATTTTAATGGCCAATTCATCGGCTTGTTTCAAAATTCCATCCGCTAATTCTGAAGGAGAGATTAAAAATTCAACTAAATTGAGATGTGGATTGAAATCCATCTCTACTAAAGGAAAAGTTTTGACCTGCCCAGATTCATTCCTGGCGACCATCACGGCCACTTCCTTTTTAAAGTCTACCCATTCCTCTACCAGGCTTGGAGCTTCAAATGCATCCTCAAAATCACTTTCAGAATGGATTTTATACACACCTTTGCCATCGTAGCCATCTCTTCTAAGTTTTTGAATGTAGGGGAATGAAATAGATGTTTTCTGTAACTCTTCTTTTTTGTTGATCAGTTCGAATGGAGCTGTGGGAATGTCGTTCTCTTTAAAAAACTGTTTTTGTGTGCCTTTATCCTGGATCAATCTGATCACTCTGGATGGGGGGTAAACTTTTACGCCTTCCTTTTCCAGTTGTTCCAGTGCATCAACATTTACCTTCTCAATTTCGATGGTGAGGTGGGTGGCGTTTTTCCCGAATTGATAAACAGTGTTGTAATCTCCCAGCGAACCTTTTTTAAACTCATAAACCAAGTCCTTGCAGGGTGCATCGGCATCTGGATCCAACACTCGACAAGAAATATTCAGGTTAATGGCTTCCTGGATGAGCATACGGCCCAATTGACCGCCTCCAAGTATGCTTAAATTAAGATCGCCTTTCATTGATCTGCCAAATTTAAGCAAATTGATTGGAATGGCAATTTGGAGGTGCTTTAGAGCTGTGGAAAAGTTTTGTAAGTTTAACACAGTTAAATAATTTATTTTTAGATGTTTTTGGTTCCCGATAAAACGGGATGAAAAGGGAATCCGGTGTAACTCCGGAACTGTCCCGCAGCTGTAAGCTCCACAACCAATGTCCATTTTTCTAGTCACTTTCCTTTAATGGATGGGAAGACCGGGCCTTGGGGAGTAAGTCAGAAGACCTGCCAATTACAATAAATTCATAGCTTTCGGGGATTGAAGCTTGGATGAATTACCATTTGTGTACTTCATTTAAACACCTTCTTAACTGTTTGCTGTGAGCAAAACTCACAACAACATGAACAAAAACACATTCAAATTGTGGGCAGGCCTGGGGCTTGCGCACCTGGCATTTGCTCAAAATGCCTTCTCTCAAGAGAAAATCAATCAATTAAGTGAAGTGGTGGTTACTGCCAGCCGATCGCCACGTAAACAATCTGAAACCGGAAAGGTCGTTCGCGTCATTAGCAGTGACCAACTGGCGCAAAGTCAGGGCAGGACCCTTCCTGAACTGCTCAATAATATCGCGGGTTTAACCATTGGAGGAAATGGAAATAATCCCGGTGACATCAAGGCCGTTTATTTAAGGGGTGCAGGAGCAGGCAATACGCTCATTCTAATTGATGGCGTAGCGGTAAATGATGCTTCCAGTATATCTGGAGAATACGATATTTCAGCCATTCCCATCGATCAAATTGAACGAATTGAAATTCTGAAAGGGGGAAATTCTACGCTTTATGGTTCTGATGCGGTGGCCGGTGTGATCAATATCATTACTAAAAAAGGCACCGATGAATGGAAATCCAATATGATCCTAAGCGGAGGTTCTTATGGTACTTCTCGTCAGGCTTTTGCGTTAAACGGGGCTCTTGGAGCAACCAAAATTGCTCTGAATGCTTCACATCAGTACAGTGATGGATTTTCAAGTGCCAGATCCAGTAATCCTGAAACCGAATTTGAAAGAGACGCTTTTCGTCAGCAAGGATTGAGCTTCAATGTGCAGCGCCAAGTGAACCAACGACTTCGATTGAACGCGAACCTGCAAACCAATTTAAATCGGGCTGATCTGGATGATGGGGCTTTTGTAGATGGATTTGATAATAATTACCAGAAAAAGTCTTATTTACTTGGCTTGGGCGGAAAATACATCGCAGGCGATGCGGTGGTCGATTTCAATTTTAGTCGGAATAGGGTAGATAACGAATTTGTGGCCTATGGTGCCCTTACTCATAATGTAGGCGAAATCACCAATCTCGAAACCACCCTTTCTTATCCTTTAGCGCCTTTTGCTGACCTTATTTCCGGTCTGAGTTATAAACATGCTGCTACCGTTCAGGAATCGCCTTGGGGGAACTTGGATGCGGATAATCGAATTACCAGTTTATTTTCCTCTTTATTTTTCAAATTCAATGATCGTTTTAGAACGGAGTTGGGCGGTCGTGTCAATCAGCACAATGTTTACGGTACAAACTTTACCTATACCCTCAATCCTTCCTATTTGATTGCCGGAAATTACAAGCTCTTTCTCAATCTTTCTTCGGCTTATAAAGTCCCTTCTTTATATCAACTCTTTTCGCCTTTTGGTAATTTGGAATTAAAGCCAGAAAGTACCCGTACCTTCGAATTAGGTGCCGATATGGATCTTATACCTGGTGTTTTTCGCATGAATTTGGCTTATTTCAACAGAGATATTCAAGATGTGATTGATTTCGGGATGAATTCAAATAATGAATTCAGATACCTGAATCAGTTTAGCCAGAAAGATAGAGGTTTTGAATTAGAAGGTTTTTATCAGTTGAATGCTAAATGGAGATTAGATGCATTTTATGCTTTTGTTACCGGCAGTCAATTAGGTTCCATGGGTGAGCTGAATAACCTCTTCCGCAGGCCTAAACATAGCTCAGGTGTCAATTTAAATGGTAAACTGAATGATAAATTGACAGTTGCATTCATTTACAAATGGGTAGGTAGCCGTCAGGATCGTTATTATGATGCCGATTTAAATGAGTCTCAAACCGTGAATTTAGAAGCTTATCATCTCTTGGATACTTACCTCCAATATCAACCAAAAAAGAATCTCAGCTTCTTTGCCGACATTAAAAATATATTGAATGTGAATTATGTTGACTTTTCAGGATATACCACGAAAAGATTTAATTTCAATGCAGGATTGAAATTTGACATCAAATAAACACAAAATAAACTAGCACAAAAAAGCCTTTCTGAATCCAGAAAGGCTTTTTTTATAGAATATAATAATTATGAATTTATTTAGCTAGGCTTGGATAGCGCTGCTTCAATAAATAGAAACTTCCAAAAAGTAAGGTGCCATAGATCAGGTTACCAGCCAGCATATTGTTTAGGAAAGGCAGAGCCGCAACATACGAAGCGATGATCCCTGAAAGATTATGTGGATACATACTTACCGGATAAAACAAAGCAAAGTTGGTGATCAGGTAAAAAACAACAGCGCCTGCAATACCGCTCAAAATTAAGTTGGGTAGGTTCTGGCGTTTGTTCACCAACATGCCACATACTACCATGGCAATAAACCCGCTATATACAACCGCGTCGAATCCGTTGCCAATAAACAGATCGGAAATAGCCATCGCAGCCAAAGGCATCAACAAGGCAATTCTCTTATCGTTGAATTGAGCTCCTGCGAAAATGGCAAGCGCACCTACCGCGGTGAAATTCCAAATGTGAGGGATGAATAAGGGTAGGGCTCGGGTAGCGGCTGCAGCCAGTACCATCAGGCTTAAAACCAAGAATCGGGGAGATTTAATACTGTTGATCATGTTTCAAAAATAAGATTTTTTTTGTTTCGTTAAAATTTAAAAGAGATGGAATTATATAGCTAGGAATTGATGTTTGTTGGATTTTACTGTAGTTTAAATTATGTGTCAAAAAATATTATAAGTCATTATAATAGAATAGTTTAAAATTATTTAATTAAACTATTTGTTATGGCTCATTTCTTTGGTAAGCGGCATTAAAATCATCACGCATTTGTTTAAATCTATGTACTGCAGTCATAAGGAACGTTTCGTCTAATAATTGAAACACGCCATTTACACCGTTAGTCACATCCAACTCACTCAGTTTATAAGTTTGCTCAAAAGCACCTTTCTCCAGTTTGATCAAATACTTCTGATTCATGGAGAAGATGGTGATCTTGCAGTCAGGATGGGGCAGTTCAGCAATCGTTCTCATATTACTTTTCTTGATGTGTTAAATTCAAACTGGCAAGCGGGTTAATACCCCCCAAACTACCAATGGTTTTGAGGATTTTAAATCGGGCGAAAAGTTCTTCACTATACCAATCTTCTTTTCTTGTTTTACGGATTACCTCGGCGTGTTCTCTCGATTTGTAGGCGAAATTTTTCACCTCATCCAGACTTTCCCAAACCGAAAAGGTGGCTTGGAGATAAAATGGAGCTTCCCCTATACCAACTGAGTAGAGATAGCCTGGTGCAGTGCTCATCATTTCGGCCACATTGGCCACATTAGCCCAAAAAGATCTCAATTTAGTCCAGCGAATTTGAGCTCTGGTTAGTACTGCCACCGGGCCTTGGTAATCTTGGTCGGTTCCGGGGTTTTGGAAGGGGTCCTGGCCACTCCATAATCCATGACTACTCAAAGGCTCACATAAAACACTCCATTGTTCCATACCGAAAAAACGCCACCATCGGGCCACAAAAGAGTTTTTGTAAAACTCCTGAAAGTCAGCTTCATTCTCCCATACTGCCATTAATCCCCACTGTTGAAAATCTGGATTTAAATCAAAAGTGCCATTTTTACCACAACCCATCAGCTTCCAAAACCGGCATTTTTTATCGAAAAAAAGCGGTATACGATGAATGGCCATCGCTAAAAATGCAAATGGGATGGCTCGGTTACGGTACCGGATTAAACTTAGGGAAACAATCATGATTAATTCCTCCAAAAATAGGCTAAGAATGCTTTGTTACTGCCTAAATTCTTTCCACAATAGTAGAAATAAGTCACATTATCCAATAAAATACCAGTAATCCGTCCAGCTTCTTATTTTTGTAGGACCATGGCAGAAGATTTAACCATCGTTAAGGGCGATAAAACCACTCAATACCAGTCATTACTTCCACAAATTGCAGCTTTGCTGGAAGGGGAGAATGACTTAATTGCTAATTTGGGTAATGTTTGTGCAGCGCTTAAAACCCAGTTTGGCTTTTTCTGGGTTGGTTTTTATTGGGTGAAGAATGATGAATTAGTTTTAGGACCCTTCCAAGGGCCGGTAGCTTGTACCCGTATCAAAAAAGGCAGGGGTGTTTGTGGTCAGGCTTGGGAAAAAGCCGCTACGCTCATTGTTCCTGATGTGGAGGCATTCCCCGGACATATTGCCTGTAGTTCGCTCTCCAAATCTGAAATTGTAATTCCTGTCTTTAAAAATGGACTGGTATGCGGCGTATTAGATGTAGATAGTGAGTTTCTAAATCATTTTGATGAAACCGATGCTCTATACTTGGAAAAAATCCTTCATTTAATTCCAATGGGCAATTAGTATGTGGAATTTCAGTTAATTAGAAAAAACAAAAACATGAAAAAATATTCATTCTTTGTATTGTGTTTCTTGCTGGCATTTACAGCCAATACAAATGCACAAACGGCTAAAATAGAAGCAGCTGTATCACGCTTCAAAAACAAATTAGATTCAGCCAGCTACGCCATGGGGGTGAGTATTGCTCAGGATCTGAAATCAAGATCTATCAAAGAACTCAATTATACAGTTATGGTTGAGGCCATGAAAGAAGTATTGGGTGGTGCCAGTCCGGCTTTAGATATGAGACAGTGCCAGGAAGCTATCTTAAGCTATTTCTCCCAAGAGAAAAAGAAAGCTAATGAACCATTAAAGGCTGCTGCCCTTCGCTTTATGGAGGAAAACAAAAAACGAAAAGGTGTTTTTGTGACGCCATCTGGCTTGCAATATGAGATTTTAAGAGCAACTACAGCCCCCAAGCCGAAAGAAACCGAACAAGTAATGGTACACTACAAGGGAACTTTGATAGATGGTAAACCTTTTGACAGCTCATACGATCGCAACGAGCCGGCTAAATTTCAACTTAATCAAGTAATCAAGGGTTGGACAGAAGGCGTTCAATTGATGACGGTAGGTTCAAAATATCGGTTTTATATTCCTCATGAATTAGCTTATGGCGAAAATGGTGCAGGTGCAGATATACCTCCTTTCAGTGTATTAATTTTCGAAATTGAATTATTAAAAATAGGCCAATAAATCATCTAAAATGCAGTTTAACACTACTCCTGATTTTGCACAAGCCGCAGATGCGACAGATTCCCTCAGATCATTTCGCGACCAATTCCTGATCCCTCAAAATGCCGGACAGGATATCGTTTATCTGTGCGGTAATTCCCTCGGTCTACAACCCAAATCAGCCAGTCAATATCTCAATCAGTTATTAGGACAATGGCAAAATTTAGCGGTGGAGGGATGGTTTGAAGGCGAAACACCTTGGATGACCTACCACAAGGAATTACAACATTTATTAGCTCCAATTATGGGGGCAAAACCCGAGGAGGTGATTCCGATGAACAGCTTGACGGTGAATTTACACCTGATGATGGTGAGCTTTTACCGCCCCAACGGTAAAAGGAATAAAATATTGATGGAGGGAGGTGCTTTCCCTTCGGATCAGTATGCTGTGGAAAGCCATCTGCGAGCATTAGGGATCGATCCTGAGGAAGCAATTATCGAAATCCAGCCAAGGGAAGGAGAGGAACTTCTTAGAACAGAAGATATTTTAGCGTTGATCAACCAGCATGCAGATGAATTGGCGATGGTGCTTTTTGGAGGGATCAATTACTACACCGGACAGTTTTTCGATTTAGCTGAAATTACACGTTCCGGACAAGCCGCTGGTGCCAAAGTAGGTTTCGATTTGGCTCACGCCGCCGGGAACGTTTCATTGTCTTTGCACGATTGGGGCGTAGATTTTGCTTGCTGGTGCTCATACAAATACATGAACAGCAGTCCGGGTGGAATTAGTGGCGTTTTCGTTCATGAAAAACATTTCAATGACCCTACCATGCAACGTTTTGCTGGTTGGTGGGGTTACCAGGAGTCAACTCGTTTTAAAATGCAGAAAGGTTTTGTGCCTGAACAGGGTGCAGAGGGTTGGTTATTGAGCTGTAGCCCTATGGCTTTATTAGCCATACATAAAGCTTCGCTTGAAATTTTTCATGCAGCGGGCGGAATGCCAGCACTGAGAAAAAAAAGTGAGCAATTGACTGCCTATTTAGCTTTTTGGATCCAAAAAGTAAATGAAGATCTGGGAGATGAACTATTCCGGATCATTACCCCTGCAGACCCAAAAGCCAGGGGATGTCAACTTTCGCTCATCGCAAAACGCAAGGGTAAGCAAATATTTGATGAATTGGTTAAGCGAAGAATTGTAGGAGATTGGAGGGAGCCCAATGTCAGTAGGATCAGCCCGGTGCCATTGTATAATTCTTTTCAAGATGTGTACCGTTTCGGAACGGAACTTGCTGATATTTGTAACACATCGCTAAAATAAAATAGATGATCAGCCGCATCAGAACTTTATCGATCTTCAACTTCATTGTCTTTTTGGTGGCCTTTCTGGTTTCCAATTTAAGTCAATGGGGCTTATTGGGCCTAAATAACACCATGGCAACCGTTTCGGCTAAGTATGAAAGCGTTTTTACGCCTGCCGGTGTTACCTTCGCTATTTGGGGGATCATCTACATCTCTTTATTTGCTTTTTGCATTTATCACCTAGTTCAGGCTTTTACGCAACATAAAGATCAAAGGGTCAATCAGGATTTATATAAAATCTCCTGGCTTTTTATACTTAAAAATGTAGCTACCAGCCTTTGGGTTTTTGCCTGGCTGTCCGAAATGTTGTGGGCCTCAGTAGGGCTCATGCTGATGCAGCTTTTGAGCTTGCTGCTGATCCATATCCGTTTAGAAATTTTCAATCCACGCAGGGCCTTATTCGGGAAAGCATTCAGTCAATTTCCTCTAAGTATTTATTTTGCTTGGATTTGTGTAGCTACCGTGGCCAATATCAGTGCTTTATTGGTTGCCATTGATTGGAACGGATGGGGAATCAGCTCTTCTAATTGGACCATTATCCTGATCGGAATCATCACTTTATTGTGTCTTTTCATGGTTTACATTCGTAGCAATGTGTCTTTTGCGATGGTCATCCTTTGGGCTTTATATGGAATCATTTTGAAAAGACAACAAATAGATGAATTACTTTATGCCGATGTGATTTCGGCAGCCTGGACTGCTTTTATATTGATTGCCGTTTCAGCCATCCTTCAATTCGTAAAAAATATCCGTTCACGTCCTCAATTACATTAGTTCATTTTTGAAAATCGCTTACGATCCCATCTATGCCCACCCATTGCCTGAGGGGCATCGTTTCCCGATGTTGAAGTATGAATTGATTCCGCAGCAGCTTTTGCATGAAGGACTGATTCACCCCGAAAACCTATTTTCTCCTGATTTATTGGATGATGAAACGGTTTTGTGGACACATGAGGCTGATTATTACCAACGATTAAAAAGTTTAAGCCTTACTGCCCAAGAGGAAAGAAGAATTGGCTTTCCGCTATCTGCTCAATTAGTAGAGCGTGAGCTCAGAATTGCCAAGGGGACGATAGATGGCGTACACCACGCCCTGCATTTTGGAGTTGCTTTTAATGTGGCCGGTGGTACACACCATGCAGGTAGCAATTGGGGAGAGGGTTTTTGTATGTTGAATGACCAGGCCATTGCTGCGAATTATCTATTAAAACAAGGCTTAGCCCATCGAATTTTGATGATAGATCTGGATGTGCACCAGGGAAATGGAACTGCCCAAATTTTTGCCAATCATCCAGATGTTTTTACCTTTTCCATGCATGGAGAGAAGAATTTCCCTTTTCGTAAAGAACAATCTGATTTAGATATTGGTTTGGAAGACGGAATTAGCGATGAAGCTTACCTCTTCATTCTAAACCAGCATTTAGACTATTTGTTCGAAAGTTTCAATCCAGACTTTGTTTTCTATTTATCGGGGGTAGATATTTTAGACACTGACAAGCTAGGAAAGCTGGCTGTTTCTAAAACTGCCTGCAAACAAAGAGACCGCATGGTTTTTGAGTCCTGCAAAAGCAGAAAAATACCCGTACAGGTTAGTATGGGTGGTGGTTATTCGCCACAAATTAAAGATATTGTAGATGCACACTGCAATACCTTTAGAACGGCATTGGAACTGTTTGACTAGGCAAATTTTGGAGCAACTACCAGCTCTTTGCTACCGGCAGTATAAGTATAGAAACCACTTCCAGATTTCACCCCTTTTTCACCTGCGGTTACCATGTTTACCAATAACGGACATGGAGCATACTTGGGATTGCCAAAACCTTCGTGTAGTACATTCAAAATAGCTAAACATACATCCAGGCCAATAAAATCGGCCAATTGCAGCGGACCCATCGGGTGAGCCATACCCAATTTCATCACCGTATCAATTTCATGAACCCCGGCCACACCTTCATAAAGTGTATAAATGGCTTCGTTGATCATCGGCATCAGGATTCGGTTAGCCACAAAACCTGGATAATCGTTCACTTCTACCGGCACCTTATTCAATTTTTCTGATAAGCTCATGATTTCGGCAGTCACCGCATCGCTGGTGGCATATCCGCGAATCACTTCTACCAATTTCATTACTGGTACTGGATTCATAAAGTGCATGCCAATTACCTGACTACCTCTTTTTGTTACCGAGGCGATTTTGGTAATGGAAATGGAAGAGGTATTGGAGGCTAAAATTGTTTCAGGGCGACAAAATTGATCCAGATCTCTGAAAATTTGCAGCTTCAGGTCGATATTTTCGGTGGCAGCCTCCACTACTAAATCAGCATTAGAAACGCCCATTTTTAAATC
>CANHCS010000047.1 GCA_947459195.1 Sphingobacteriaceae bacterium | reverse complement strand
GGGTACAGCTCTTCGCGGATAAATGCCTCCACCACTCTGGGAGAGATATTTTCCGGTGTGAATCTTCTGGAAATATATTGCGGGATACTTTGCACCAAAGCCGGATAAAATTTGGAATCGCTTCCTAAAAACATATCAAGCCCAATGCCGATATAATCGTTCCCAATCGTGGTTTGTACCGCAAATCCAGATAAGAAACTGATGATTCTAGGGATTTTTTGCTCCGGGAAATGGTATTGGATGCGCTTAAAGGCATCCGTTAATTCTTCCTCTTGTTTTTTTAGATCGGGGAATTTGGTGGCTACTTCTGTTGCAAGGTCTCTGTAATCTTGCTGACTGAGCACCATTCGTAAGTTCTGATAATAAGCCGTATCGTTTACCGGCCCTACACTTAACATACCCTCCATGTAATCGGCGTAAAACCAGCTGTATTTTTTTTGCAGGTCCGGACACTTGGTTTCAAGGTTTACTGCATTTAATTGATGCATGTCCTGATCGAAACGCTCAATTTTCAAGTCAAGTTTAATCTCGCTGAGATCGGGTTCTTTTTTGCGGGTACAGCTAGCACCGAGTAGGCCAAGGAAAAAAAGAAAAGCAATTTGGGCTGTTTTCATGTTTCGAAAATAGTAAAAAGCCTCGTCTCCCTGAGCCTGTCGAAAGGTGAACGAAACAAGTATGCATCCTTCGAAATGCTCAGGATGACATTTGAAATTAATCCCTAAATTTGAGCCAATGAAGATCGCCTTAGCACAGCTCAATTACCATATTGGTAATTTCGAAGCCAACACGCATAAAATCATCGATGCAATTGCGCAGGCCCGCCAGCAGGGGGCCAATCTGGTGGTCTTCGCCGAGCTGTCGGTTTGTGGTTATCCGCCCCGAGACTTGTTAGAGCTTGATAGTTTTATGGAGCAATGCGAAGTTGCAGCGCAGCAAATTGCCGAAGCCAGTAAGGGTATCGCCTGCATTGTGGGTCTGCCTACCCGAAATCCGGAAATCAAAGGCAAAGATCTTTACAACTCTGCTTATTTTATGGAGGATGGAAAGATCAAAGCTCAAATCAATAAGGCCCTGCTGCCCAATTATGATGTGTTCGATGAATACCGTTATTTCGAACCTTCGGTGAGTACTTCTTGCATCGATTTTAAAGGACACAAAATTGCCCTGACCATTTGCGAGGATCTTTGGAACGTAAACGATAATCCGCTGTATGTTTCTGAGCCGATGGAGCAGCTGAGCAAGGAACAGCCTGATCTGATGATCAATATTGCGGCTTCGCCATTTGCCTATAACCACGATGAAGAACGCCTGCAGGTATTGGGCGATAATTGCCGTAAATACCAGCTGCCGCTATTTTATGTGAACCAAATTGGTGCACAAACTGAAATTATTTTCGATGGTGGTTCGTTGGTGTTCAATGAAAAGGGAGAAGTGTTAGATGAACTGCCTTATTTCAGCGAAGCCATCCGTTATTACGAGTTTGAAGGCAAATTGGTAAAAGGATTGCAGGTCCAAAATTTGGAGCGTCAAACTGATATCGAACAAATTCATCAAGCCTTAATTCTCGGTATCCGCGATTATTTTCAGAAATCTGGATTCAGCAAAGCTATTCTAGGTCTTTCGGGCGGTATCGATTCCGCGGTGGTTTGCACCTTGGCGGCGGAAGCTTTGGGGTCGGAAAATGTGATGGCGGTATTGATGCCTTCGGAATATTCTACCGACCATTCCATCAAAGATGCGATGGACCTGATTCAAAATCTGGGCTGCAAACATGAAATCATCCCGATTAAGTCTGCTGCCAAAACCTTTGATGAAATGCTGAAGCCGGTGTTCAAAGACCTGCCTTTCAACATTGCAGAAGAAAATATCCAGTCGCGTAGCCGGGCCATTGTGGTTATGGCAATGTCCAATAAATTTGGCTATATTTTGCTGAATACGTCGAACAAAAGCGAGTGTGCGGTGGGATATGGTACCCTTTACGGGGATATGGCCGGAGCCATCAGTGTGCTGGGTGACGTATACAAAACTCAGGTTTTTCAGCTGGCCGGTTACATCAATCGCGAAAAAGAAATCATCCCGATCAATAGCATTGTGAAGCCGCCTTCCGCAGAACTGCGCCCAGGACAAAAAGACTCCGACTCTTTACCCGAGTACGATTTGCTCGACCAGATATTGCATCAATACATCGAACTTAAAAAAGGACCTGATGTAATTATAGCTCAAGGTTTTGACGAAGCACTGGTTCGTAAAACGATTAAAATGGTGAATGCGGCCGAGTTCAAGCGTTACCAAACGCCGCCTATTTTGCGGGTATCGCCTAAAGCCTTTGGCATGGGTCGCCGCATGCCGATTGTTGGGAAGTATTAATCCTTCGCTTTCGCAATCGCCTCGTAAATCACATCCTGAATTCTCGGTCTGATTTTCAGGGTAGATAATTTGTCCGTTACTTGCGGATACACCCGGTTGGACAAGAAAATATAGATCAAATCGTTTGACGGATCGGCCCAAACGCAAGTACCGGTGTAGCCGGTATGTCCAAAGGTTTGTACCGATGCCAGTCGTGAGGGGTACTCCCTGCTGCTATCCGGATCCCAACGGTCGAACCCCAGGCCTCTTCTGCTCACGGTTGATTGCCTGGACGTGAACAGATCTACCGTTGAGGCTTTGAAATAACGATGCCCTCCATAGCTCCCCTTGTTAAGGAAAACCTGGTATAATATGGCCAGATCGTTAGCATTTGAAAACAAACCTGCGTGCCCGGCCGTACCGCCCAACATGGCTGCCCCCTGATCGTGCACATCACCCTGCAGGGTGGTTTTCCTGAAAATCCGGTCTTCTTCTGTGGGGATGATTCGATCAGCTTCATATCGATTCAAGGGATGATAACCAGCTGTTTGAAGGCCCAGTGGACGGTAGAACTGGTCCTGCGCATATTGATCTAAAGGTTTTTCGGCCAACTTCTCTACAATTTCTTTCATTACATACATGCTCAGGTCGCTGTAAACGTAACGGCCGGGACTCTGCAATGGCGATCGGAGCATCTGCGGCCACATCACCTCTGCAAAATAATTTTTGCGTAAGTAGTAATTTGCTGCAACCCGGGTATTGAACTCGGCACTGGAATCGTTGCGGTAATCTTCGATGCTCAATTTTTGATAGAACGGAATGAATGGAACCAGCCCAGCCTCGTGGAGCATCACCTCACGGATGCTGATCGCCGCTTTATCCAGCCCACGGGTTCGGCCCAGGTAAGTTTCCAATTTGGCATCCAGGTTCAGTTTGCCTTGCTCATACAAACGCATCACGGCTGGCGTAGTGGCAGCGGTTTTGGTGATGGAGGCCAAGTCGTAGATGTCATCAATTCGGGTATTTCGCTCGGCTGTATAGGTAGGTTTGCCAAATGACTGATGGTAAATGACCTGTGCATCTTTCACTACCATCACTACCGCACTTGGGGTAGCTTTGGCAGCGATGGCTTCCTTTGCGATTTGGGCAATTCCTTTTAAATCATCGGTATGGATACCCACAGCCTCGGGTACAGTATAAGCCAAACGGGTTTTACTGGTGCGGTAGCCGCTTCCTTCGCAAAAATTGAGGCCATAATCTTGTTTGAGGTAATTCTCGATGCCGATACCGCCAAAAATGGCTTGGGCGACCACCCGGGCACCGGCATCGTTGTGCTGCTCGCACCAAATGAGGGGATAGGAAAATTGGTCGAGTTTAACCAGACTTCGGGCATCGCCGAAGAGGGCGATGATCACTTGCTTTTGCTGCCCCGCTTCGCGGATGAAGTTCAATACCCGATTGTCGAAAGCCGCCACATCCGAAATTTCGAGGATGAGTGTATGGTAGTATTTCAAGTCGTCGAGCAGGGCATCCAGGCTGGAAGTGCTGGCGTAAAAGTTTCCATTGAAATGGTCGACTTTTTGATATTTATTGGCCAGACTGTCGAACGTTGTACTGTGATTGAATCCGAGATCGATACAGGCTATTTTCTGATCGAGGTTTTTAATTGGAAGGATTTCATCTGCATTATTCAGCACCACGGTAGATCGTTGTGCGGCTCTTTCCAGGCGCAGGCGTTCCAGGTTGGCCTCATGTTCTTGCGCCAGCATGGTCATCCCCGAAAGGGAAAAAACAAAAAAGAAAAGCAGTTTAACGCTGATAAACCTTTTCGCCATTTACGTAGGTGCTCAAAACCTTGGTCTTTAATAAATCGGCAGGAGTTGCTTTGATGATATCCTGATCGAGGATGATGAAATCAGCAAATTTGCCCACTTCCAAACTTCCCTTTTCTTTCTCCTCAAAATTGCCCTTTGCTGCCCAAATGGTCATGCCGCGAAGGGCCTGTTCTCTGGTGAGGGCATTTTCGGTTTGGAAGCCTTTTTCAGGCCAGCCTTTACTGTCCTTACGAATGGTGGCAGCGTAGAAGGTAAGCATGGGGTCGATGTTTTCTACCGGAAAATCGGTGCCCAGCACCAACCAGCCATTTTGTTTCAATAAATCCTGGTATGCATAAGCGCCTTTTAAACGCTCGGCACCCAATCGTTCGCCGGCCCAGTACATATCAGAAGTGGCATGCGTGGGTTGCACCGAAGGTACCACGCTGTGAGCTCCGAACAGCTTAAAATCTGCCGGATCGAGCACCTGGGCATGTTCGATGCGCCAGCGGCGGTCGTTTTTGCCTTTCAATACTTTTGCGTAGATATTCAATATTTCGCGGTTGGCCGAGTCGCCGATGGCATGGGTGCACATCTGGAAGCCTTTATCGGCAATTTTTTGAGCTACTTCTTCAAAATGCTCTTTTTTACTCAATAGAAATCCGGAGTTACCGGGCTGATCGCTGTAATGTTTGAGCAGACAGGCACCACGAGAGCCCAATGCCCCGTCAGCATAAACCTTGAAGGAGCTGACATTTAAACGTTCGGTTTTAAAGGCTCCATTTTTAAACAGGTAATCGTAATTGGCTTTTTTATCCGATAGCATCACAAACAAACGCATCTTAAGTTCATTTTGCTGTTGCAATTCATCAATTACCTTCACCATCGGGTGATCTAGTCCACAGTCAACTACTGTGGTTAGTCCAGCGGCAAAGCAATTTTGTTGAGCAGCCAGTAAAGCTTTGTTCAATTGTTCTTTGCTGGGATCAGGGATTTTGGAGGCGACCAGATCTACGGCATTATCTATTAAAAGGCCATTCAATTTACCATTGCTGACACCAATTTCGCCACCTGTTAGTATCTGACCGGGTTTGATGCCTGCCAATTCCAGTGCATTTTGGTTGGCCATTGCGGCATGTCCGTCTACCCGTGTAAGCAATACCGGACGATCGGGGAAAAGTTGATTCAATTGTTCATTGCTAGGGAAACGTTTATCGGCCCAATCATTCTGGTCCCAGCCGCGGCCGAGTATCCATCCTTCAGGATTTTGCGCTGCAAAGTTTTTGACCTTCTCCACAATTTCTGCCCAGCTTTTGGTGCCCACCAGATTTACTGTTTGCAGTCCCTGGCCATAGGCCAAGAAATGGGCGTGTCCGTCGATGAATCCGGGGTAAATGCTTTTGCCTTGGGCATCCAGACTGTCATTGGCCTCAAATTCTTTATTCAAATCGGCTTTATTCCCAATAGCCACAATCTTACCGTCTTTGATAGCCATGGCTTCGGCTTGGCTGAATAAACTGTCAACGGTATAGATCTGTGCATTGTAAACCAAGAGGTCAATCTGCTTTCTGGAAGAACAAGCCATCAAAATAGAAATGGCCAGCAATAAGGCGAGTTTTCTCATGCGATTAGTAGTTTAGGTGCCTAAAGATAGGAAATGCTGTCCTGAAAATTGGTCGTTTGGAAGGCGCATTGGTAAAAATTTAGCTATTTTAGCAGGGTATTATGTCTGATATTATCCAACTTTTACCCGATTCGGTTGCTAACCAGATTGCTGCAGGTGAAGTAGTGCAGCGGCCGGCTTCAGCGGTTAAAGAATTGATAGAAAACGCCATTGATTCGGGTGCTGATCATATCCAGCTGATCGTGAAGGATGCCGGCAAGGCCCTGATCCAGGTGATTGATAATGGTTGCGGCATGAGCCAAACAGATGCCCGCATGTGCTTTGAGCGTCATGCTACCTCAAAAATTCGTAAAGCAGACGATTTGTTCGCCATTCGTACGATGGGTTTTCGTGGCGAAGCCATGGCTTCCATCGCGGCCATTGCCCAGGTAGAACTCAAAAGCCGCCGGTTGGAGGATGAGTTGGGTACTTGTATACGCATAGAGGGTTCGGAGGTCATTAGTCAGGAGGCTGTTGCCTGCCCGGCGGGAACCAGTATCAGTGTCAAAAATTTGTTTTACAATACACCGGCCCGACGTAATTTTCTGAAGAGCAACTCAGTTGAATTAAGACATATCATTGATGAATTTCAACGGGTGGCGCTGGCGCATCCCGAAATTTTCTTCAGCTTTCATCAAGATGGGAATGAAGTGTTTCACTTACCGTCTTCGAGCCTTAAACAGCGTATTATTCATCTTTTCGGAAATAATTATAACCAGAAACTGGTTCCTGTTGAGGAGGATACTACCATTATCAACCTGAAAGGCTATGTGGGTAAACCGGAGTTCGCCAAAAAGACACGTGGTGAGCAATTTTTCTTTGTGAACAAACGCTTTGTCAAAGATGCTTACCTGAATCATGCGGTATTGTCGGCATTTGAAGAGGTATTGCCTAAAGACAGCTTTCCGCTTTACGTTTTGTTCATCGAGATTGATCCGGCACAGATTGATATCAATGTGCATCCTACTAAAACTGAGATTAAATTTCAGGATGAAAAGGCTTTGTACGCCATCATTCGCTCTGCGGTGAAACGTTCGCTGGGTCGTTATCACATCAGCCCAAGCTTAGACTTTAATCAAGAAACAGGATTCAGCAGAATGATCAGTCAGCAGGCACCTGAAGACATTGTAGCGCCGAGCATCAGCTTCAACCCAGATTATAATCCTTTTGAAAGCAAACCTGCCGATCGAGAAATTCCTTTTTTGAGAAATCAGAGTGGGCATTCCGAAAAGCCTGATCGTAATTGGGCTTCCTTGTATGAAATAGGACAAACCATTCAGACGGCTCCACAGGAGATCAATTTTGCCTCGATTTTAAAGCCCGATGAACAAAAGAGCGAAAAACAGATCATTCAGATCCATCAGCGCTTTATTTTATCTACCATCAAGTCTGGTTTTATGCTGATCGATCAACAATCGGCTCATGAACGGATCTTGTATGAGCGTTTTCAGCAACAATTGGCAAATCGTCAGGGCATGAGTCAGCAAAGTTTATTTCCACAAACAGTCAGCCTACAAACATCTGATTTTGAGCTGGTTAATGAATTGTTGCCTGATATACAAGCCTTAGGTTTTCAAATAAGGGAGTTTGGTAAAAACACTTTTGTGGTGGAGGGAGTACCTGCTGAAATAGCCGACAAAGCCAGCGAAGTTGAATTATTGGAACACCTGATTGAAGGATTTAAGAGCGATCAGCAAGGGCTGAAACTGAGTAAAAGAGATCAGTTGGCCCGTACACTAGCTAAAAATGCAGCTATTAAGGCCGGTACACCTTTAAGTGCTGATGAAATGAATGTATTGATTGATGAATTATTCGCTTGCGAACTGCCGAACCAATCTTTGAACGGGAAGCCCGTCATTGTTACCTTTAGTCTAGAAGATATCCTGCAATTATTTGAAAAATAAAGAAGCACCATGCGCATGCCACTGTCAAATACCCCTCCGGTTGTAAAAAATCTGCTAATCATCAATGTGATTTTTTACATAGCCACTTTATTGTTTAACCAAGGCGGTACTTTCCCTCTGGTAGAGCATTTGGCAGTTTATTATTTCGACTCTCCCAACTTCAGGGTTTGGCAAGTGATCACTTACATGTTTATGCATAGTCCGGTGAGTTTTGCTCACATCCTGTTTAACATGTTTGCCTTGTATACTTTCGGTTCATCACTCGAATATTTATTTGGGTCCAAGAGATTTCTCAATTATTACCTGATCACGGGTTTGGGTGCCTTAGTGCTTCAAATGGTGGTACAGGCAGTAGAAGTTTATCAGATTGCTGGCAGCATCAGTATTGACCCTGCAACGTATACATCGGCTAACCAAGATCAATTGCGCAAGCTGCAGGAAATTTATTATGGGCCCATGGTGGGCGCTTCGGGGGCAATTTTCGGACTTTTAATTGCTTTTGGCCTGCTCTATCCGAATGCCGAATTGTTTATCATGTTCATTCCGATGCCTATCAAAGCAAAGTACATCATCCCGGTGTACGTGTTACTCGAACTATTTTTGGGAGTGGCGCAGTTTAGCGGCGATTCGGTTGCTCATTTTGCACATCTAGGTGGTGCATTATTTGGTTTCATTCTGATGAAAATTTGGCGCATTCAGAGACCTTGGGATTATTATTAATGGGATGAGAAGAAGTAAAAAACAGCTTAGTTTTTTTAGTAAATCGCTGCTTTTTATCAATGCAGTGTTTATTGCTTTGCTCTTACTTTCTTATCTGGCACCTTTCATCAACCCCAGTAAATTCTGGCCCATCGCCTTTTTGGGTTTGGCTTATCCATTTTTGCTGCTTGGAAATTTTTTATTGCTCATTTTTTGGTTGTTCCGAAAACCGGCCTATTCATTACCCTCACTTTTGGTTGTATTACTTGGCTGGAAGTTTTTGACCAGCTTTATCGGCTTTAGGGAGTCTACAGCCATCCAGGTACCCAAATCATCACCCGAATTTTTGAGGGTGATGACTTACAATGTGCACAGCTTTAAAAAGTTTGGTGCTTCTAATGAGGAAAACATTAAGAATCAGATCCTCAATATTATCAGACAGGAACAACCTGATGTCATTTGTTTTCAGGAGTTTTTTACCCGCAAGAGAGGTAAATATAATTTCAAAAAGGCGGTTCAGGAGATTTTGGGTAGCCGATATGTTTATTTCGAACCCTCTGTAGACAATGGTTACGAGGCACTGGGTTTGGCTATCTTTACCAAATTACCCATCCAGGAGAAAGGGTCGATCTGGTTTGACGAAACCAACAAAGGCAACGGGGCCATCTACATCGATCTGAAGTTTCGTGGAAAATTGATAAGAATATACAATACGCATTTCCAATCTATCAAATTTCAACCCGAAGATTATAATTACCTCAATCAGGTGAAAACTGATATCAATACCGATATGATTTCACCCAGAAGAATTGGTGGACGTTTGAAAAGAGCCTTTATCAAGCGCAGTAAACAAGTAAAAATACTCAAAGAACATACCTTAACTTGTGAAACCCCTTATCTCATTGCTGGCGATTTTAATGATACCCCGGTGTCTTATACCTTACAGCAAATGGGTAGCGGAATGCTAAATGCCTTTAGGGAGAAGGGGAGCGGATTGGGTATGACTTACAATGGTGATTTCCCTAATTTTCAGATCGATTATATTTTAACTACTACCGATTTTCAGGTTAAAAATTATCGGATCATCAATAAAAAATTGTCAGATCATTACGCTGTTAGGGCAGATGTAGAACTGGTTCAATGATATTTTCATAAGTTTGTGACATGGATTCCCAACTGCAGGTATATAATACACTCACTCGTCAAAAAGAGGTCTTCAAACCCATCAATCCACCATTGGTTGGTATGTATGTTTGCGGGCCCACTGTTTACAGCGATGTGCATTTAGGGAATTGCCGCACTTTTGTATCATTTGACCTCATTTACCGTTACTTGCAGCACTTGGGCTATAAGGTCCGCTATGTTCGCAACATTACCGATGCCGGTCATCTGGAGGGCGATCGGGACGAAGGAGACGATAAATTCACGAAAAAAGCCAAACTCGAACAGCTCGAGCCCATGGAGATTGTACAAAAGTACACCCTTGGTTTTCATGAGGTGATGCGCCTGTTCAACACCCTTCCGCCTAATATTGAGCCATCTGCAACCGGTCATATCACGGAACAAATTGAGATGGTGAAGCAAATCATCGACAGTGGTTTGGCCTACGAAGTCAACGGTACCGTTTATTTTGACGTAGAGAAATATAGCAAAGATCAAAACTATACCATCCTCACCAACCGTGAGCTCGATGATTTGCTGGCCAATACCCGCGAATTAGGCGGACAGGATGATAAAAAAGGACGGTTAGATTTTGCCCTCTGGATCAAAGCCAAGCCCGAACACTTGATGCGCTGGCCTTCGCCCTGGGGTTGGGGTTTCCCTGGCTGGCATATTGAATGTTCGGCCATGAGTAAGAAATATTTGGGGGATACTTTTGATATTCACGGTGGTGGACTTGATTTAGCTGCAACCCATCATACCAACGAAATTGCACAATCGCAGGCATGTAACCATGCCGAACCGGCGAAATATTGGATGCATACCAATATGCTCACGGTAAACGGCACCCGCATGTCTAAAAGTGCAGGCAACGGTTTCCTTCCATTTGAGTTATTTACAGGTGATCATCCTTTGTTGAGCAGGGCTTATTCACCGATGACGGTTCGTTTCTTCATGTTGCAAGCTCATTACCGTAGTACACTTGATTTCTCTAACGAGGCTTTAGAAGCTTCGGATAAGGGATTTAAGCGATTGATGTCTGCAGTCCATTTGCTTGATAAATTACCAGTTGCAGGATCATCAGATTATAATGTTCAGGATTTGAGTAAACGCTGTTATGCAGCTATGAACGATGACTTTAACAGTCCGGTTTTAATTGCCGAATTGTTCGAGGCGGTAAGGGTGATCAATAGTGTATACGATGGAAAATCTAAATTGAATCTGGAAAGTTTAGATCAGCTCCGACAATTGATGAAAGCCATGGTATTTGATGTTTTGGGCCTCCAGTCTGAGGAAAAATCAGAAGGCGATCTGACCGCAATTATGGATCTGTTAATCAGATTAAGAAATGAGGCTAAGGCCAAACAGGATTACGCCACTTCCGACCAAATCAGGATGAGTTTACAAGAGCTGGGAATTCAGTTGAAAGACAGTAAGTCCGGCACTACCTGGGATAAGATTTAAGATTAATCCCTGTTTACTAAAGGCTGTTGTAGTGTGCAACTAATCGAATCAGATCCGACTCGTTTTTCAAGTTCAGGTTATTGTCTTTAATGAACTTTTCCAAAGCATCTGTTTGGTTGCCTAATACACTAAAAATCTGCTTCTTATCCTTTCTGATTTTGACGGCTTTGTTGTTTTTGTAAAGATAATAACTGGTGGATTCCGAGAAGTTCTTGGTGCTGGTAGCAGAACTGTATTCCTTGGTTTCGATAATAACTTTTACTTGTTTTTTTAAAAGTTTAACCCCCTGATCGCACAGGACTTGAAAATATGCTTTAGTACCAATTCCATCATCAGAAACATAACCACTTCTAAAGATCATGGGGCTTGCTGCATTCTCGCTGTCTGTGTTTAGCTGAAACTCAATAACCGGGTCTGTGAAACTCATCATTTGTTGAGACTTCTCATCCTTGAACAGAACTTCATCGCCCACTAAATCGTATCTCAGTTGAACATTAGCATATTTCCTGCCATTTTTTAAAAGGACAGTACCTTTGGTCCATTGTTCAGTCAAATATGGATTTCCGTTGACATCTGTATATTTTACACCCCTTATCAAATTACCCTGAATGTCTTGCAGAAATTGTGCTTTTGTTTCGAGAGTGGATAGTCCTATGGTCAATGCAGTCAGTAGTAAGATGAAAATCTTGGGACGTATATTTAGTATCATTTTTATTTACGGGTTACTTTCTAAATGGAAGACAAATTATCTGGTTTTTTGAGTAAAAAAACTCAATGGATTAATCTTTATAAATGTACACTTCTATTTTTCCATCACTGGTCAAAGTGCCTCTATACATGCCTTCGGTATTGAAAGGCATGGTTACATTTCCTTCTTTATCTAAGGCAATTAAGCCACCATCACCACCCAAATTAGGCACTTTTTTATAAATAATTTCATCGCCCGCGGCTTTCACAGTCAATCCTTTATAAGCCATGAGTGCTGCAAGATCATGAGCTACCACATTTCTGATAAAATATTCACCCCAGCCCGTGCAAGAAACGCCGACCTGTTCATTGGCATAAGTGCCCACTCCAATGAGCGGAGCATCACCCACACGTCCGTATTTTTTATTAGTCATGCCGCCGGTAGAAGTAGCTGCTGCCAACCGACCTTGTTGGTCAAGTGCAACGGCACCTACAGTGCCAAACTTGAAATCTTTGTTAATGGTTCCTAATAAGGCACTCCCTGATTTCTTTTTCTGTACCGCTTGGATGGAATCTTCTTTGAGTGCTCGCTGCAGGGCTTCCCATCTGGCTTGAGTTTTAAAATATGACGGATCCACAATTTCAGAACCCGTTTCGGCAGCAAATTTTTCAGCACCTCTACCTACCATCATTACATGTTCCGATTTTTCCATAACAGCTCTGGCCGCAGTGATGGGGTTTTTGATGGTGGTGACTCCCGCTATAGAGCCTGCTCTTAAAGTAACTCCATCCATAATGGCGGCGTCCAGTTCAATTGTTCCATCGTGAGTAAACACGGCCCCTTTCCCGGCATTAAACAATGGAGAATCTTCCATTATTCTTACCGCAGCTTCTACGGCATCTAAACTTGATTTTCCAGATTTTAAAGCAGCATATCCAGTCTGCAATGCCTCGGTAAGTTTGGTTTTATAGGCAAGTTCCCGCTCAGCCGTCATCTGAGATTTCAGGATGGTACCTGCTCCACCATGTATCACCATGATGTATTTAGCTTGAGATTGGGCCAATAGATTAAAAGAGCTACTTAGAAATAAAATGCTGAATGAAACAAATCGGAAGAGTCTGGCGTTCATAACTTGATTGGGATTTACGAAAACTAAATTTAGTATTTAAAAAAGATTTAATGAGTAATACTCCTGAAAATTACCAAAGTCTTTTAGCAGCAGTATCCGATTTTGCAGCCAGGGGCTATAACTTTAGCTACAATTTTACGGATGGGGTTTTGCATTGTGATCCACTCAACAGGTGCTTTTATCCTGCCGATTTATTGATAACCGAAGTTTATCGATTTGAAAGTATGAGTGATCCGGCCGATAATTCTGTGGTTTATGCCATCGAAAGTAAAGATGGTATCAAGGGCATATTGGTGGATGCTTATGGAACCTATTCCGACGATGATAAAAACCATTTTCTGGAGCAAATTCCAATTAAAGACGCCAGTACTTAGTTAGTAATTATTGTACCGGATTAGTGGTCCAATCGGCTAAGCCTTCGCAGTCTTTGTAAGCTTCATCAATTTTGATGAAGGTAGATTTGCGGCGTTTTTCAAACCATTCGCTAATTACACGACTTACCTTGTCATCATAAGCATTTTCCTTTATTTTAGGATAGTCTTGTTCAAGGTTGGCTGTATGTGGTCCTATTCTTGATTTTAGGTAGAGGAATCGATAGCCCGTTTTGCCATCTGGTGAAGTGAAATAAGCAGGTTTTGAATAAGTTCCCACCTTCATGGTATCGAGAGTAAGAAAAATCATGGGATCTAACTTATCAGTCGGGATGAAGGTAGTTCTGCTTTGTACATTGTCTGCGTTCAGCATCATCCCCCCATTAAATTTAGTTTCATTGTTATCAGAGTGGAGAGATGCAGCTGTAGAGAAGTCTAGTTTTTTATCAACCACCGATTGGTAAACACTATCAATTTTGGCCTTACATCTCTCTAAACTGGCGTTGGTAGGGTCAATCTTGATCAAGATGTGTCTCACCCTCGCTTGTTCACCTCGTCTTTCCATCACTTCCAACACATGAAACCCAAATTCCGATTCAAATACTTGGGAAAGTTCTCCAGGCTTTAGTTTGAAGGCAACTGCCGCAAATTCTTTAACCAGCATGGTTCGATCCATAAATCCGAGGTCACCGCCCTCAGCTGCCGAGCCTGGATCTTGGGAATACAAGCGGGCTAAGGTCTCAAAGCTCTCCCCACCTTTTATCCGCAAGCGCAAAGCTTCCGCTTTATCCCGGTATGCTTCCTTTTCTTTCTTGGTTAACTTTGGATACATAGAGATTTCACCAATTTCTACCTCCGTATTGTAATAGGGCAAACTATCGCGAGGAATAGATTCAAAAAACTGACGTATTTCAAGAGGACTGATGCTTACTTTCTCCGAAATATTGCCTTGCATTTTATTGGCAATCATTTGCTCCCGTATATCCGGTCTGATCTCGTCTTTGTATTGAATAATGGAGCGATTTAAAAATTGTTCCAGTCGCTCCTGCCCACCTGCACGGCCAATCATGCTGCGCATACGGCGATTAATTTCATCGTCTACCTGCTCTTCTGTCACAGTTACTGAGTCGATGACCGCCTGTTGTGAAAGCAACTTTTGCGTAAGCAATTGTTGTAAAAAGTAACATTTGATGCTCTCATCAGCTGGATTGCCTTGAGCCAGGTATTGCGCATATTGCATTTCAATGTCAGACTGTAAGATGATCGATCCCCCAACAACAGCAGCTACTTTGTCCAAGGGTAGTTTTTGTGCCTGAACATTACTTGCAAACAATAGCAGTACAACACTTATTATTCCTAAAATTCTTTTCATGAGATCTGTTTTCTTCGCCCAAAAATC
>CANHCS010000046.1 GCA_947459195.1 Sphingobacteriaceae bacterium | reverse complement strand
TCATCAAAAATCTGCTGGTTCTCCTCATCCAAAAAATGTCCAATCTTTTCCAACACTGTCACTGTATCTGCCTGCTCCTTGGGGTGCTGACCTAATTCATACAATTGCTCCAGCAATTCATCCACATTGGTCATGTTAAAATTGCCGGAGATCACCAGGTTGCGGGTCATCCAGTTATTCTGACGCAGAAACGGATGGCAGGCCTCAATGCTGTTCTTTCCATGTGTTCCATAACGCAAATGGCCCATGAGCACCTCGCCGGTAAAACTGACGTTTTGCTTGAGCCATTCTGCATCCTTCATTTTCTCCGGATCCTGCTGCTGGATATCGACAAACTTTCGCTGTACGTATTCAAAAATTTCCGACACCGCCTTAGAACCCATAGCCCTATACCGGCTAATGTAGCGATTACCGGGCTTCATGTCCAGCTTAATGGTGGCAATGCCGGCACCATCCTGGCCCCGGTTATGCTGCTTCTCCATCAGCAGATACAACTTGTTCAGGCCGTATAAAGACGTGCCATACTTTTCCTGATAATAAGATAAGGGCTTTAACAAACGAATGAGGGCGATACCGCACTCATGTTTAATCTGATCGCTCATGAGGTATGAATGAGCTAACAAATTTAAAATTTTATCGCGGAATGTAAGTATGAATAATACAAGTTATTATCTTGAACTAGGCTTGCGTTTTGGATTGAGAAATGGAGATAAACTAAGACCAGATATTTTTCAGTTTAAGATGAATCTTCTCCCCAAAAAAGAGTTTGGTGCTCTTTTCGAAAGATGGCGTATAGTCGGAAACGTAGAACTGATGACGTTTGGGTTGGTCAAGATGAAGCAGATCGAGTTCTGTTAGGCGTTTTTTCACATACTGCGCCACTATTTCTGCTGTATTAATGATTTCTACCTTATTTTGATAATAGGCCTCAATCTCCGACTTAATCAGCGGATAGTGGGTACAAGCTAAAATGAGGCTATCAATGTTTTTTAGCTTTGGAGACGACAGGTAAGAATTGATGACTGTTTTACTGATGGTATTGCTAAAAAAACCTTCCTCAATCATGGGAGCTAACAAAGGCGTAGGCAAAGATTTCACCTCCAGTTCTGGGCTGAGTGCTTTAATTTTTTTTGCGTAGACGTCGGTTTTAATAGTAGCCTTGGTACCAATTACGCCAATTTTGCGGTGATTGCCATGGTTTACCATATAATCCACCACCGGGTCGATCACATTAATTACCGGAATACGGTCGCCGAGAAAATCAACTAAATCCTGATAAGCCAAAGAAGAAGCTGTGTTACAAGCAATTACAATGAGCTTACATTGCTTATCTAGTAAAAATTTACCGATTTTAAGACTGAAATACTTGATAGCCTCTGCCGATTTATCACCGTAAGGTAAATGAGCAGTATCGCCAAAATAGATGAGTTCCTCTTTAGGCAATAAGTGATGAATGGCACTGGCCACTGTAAGGCCACCAATTCCAGAATCAAAAATCCCGATAGGTAAAGTTGAACTCATTTAAAACAAAAAATGCGAAGTCAAATATGGTGAATTGACTTCGCATTAAAAATTATTTAAACCCAGCTTATTTTTTCTTTACAGGTGCGGTAGCAGCCGGTTTAGCTGGTGCTGCAGCAGGAGCTGCGCTTGCAGGAGCTGGGGCAGGGGCTGCCGTAGCCGCCAATTTAGCTTTTACAGCTTCAATGATGTCTTCACCACCATCGAAATAAACTACACCTGGTTGAGATACATCAAATACGTAAGCAAAACCTTTTTCTTTGGCTACTTGCTTTACCGCTTTCTCCGCTCTTTCAAATACCGGTTGGTACAATTCTGAACGCTTGTTATTTAATTCTTCCTGCGACTTTTGTTCAGTTTCAGTGATACGTTTCTCCATATCCTGGATTTCTTTACCCAAAGCCTCCAACTCCTTCCCTAAAATTTCTTTATTGGCTTCGCTAAGGGTCTTATACTTGTCCTGATATACTGCAATTTTTTTCTGACGCTCTCCATCCATTTGCTCCAAAGCAGTTTGTTTGGCCTTGGCATAAGTTTGGAAACTTGCATCGGCTGTTTTCATCTCAGGCATGGATTGCAATAATTCACTGGAGTTAATATGTGCGAATTTTTGCTGGGCATTGGCATAATTGCCTACAACACAAAGACCAATTGCCAGGATGGCCGCTCTAATTGAATTTTTCATTTTTTATTAAGATTATTTTATTGGTTTACGATAATAGTAAAGATTTTGTTATTTAGCAAATGTGCCTGGCTTATAACCCATGCGGGTCAGCACATCGTTACTCTTGTCGAAACGCGGATTGGCATACAACATCATGATCTCGCTGCTCTTATCGAATACAATGTCCAGCTGCTGTACTTCGGCTAAAGCCTGTATGGCTTGGGCTACCTTTTCTTGTATAGGTTTGATTAAGCTAGCACGCTGCTGAAAAAGCTCTCCCTCAAAACCAAAAATTTTGCGTTGGAATTCTTTAGCTTCCTTTTCTTTATTGATGATCTCGGTTTCGCGACGCTTACGCATATCATCCGTTAGTAATACTTGATCTGCCTGATAAGCCTTGTACAATTTCTCAATTTCGGCAAAACGGGTATCCACTTCTTTTTGCCATTGTTCAGAAAGCGCATCTAACTGTTTTTGAGCAGAATTATATTCAGGTATATGTTTTAAGATGTATTCGCTGTCAACGTAAACAAATCGCTGCGCCGAAGCTGTAAAAGTAAAGGCTAGGAAAAGCAGCAGTGTAATTGAAATTTTTCTCATGGCATTTATCGAATTAATTAAATCCACCACCCATTTGTTGTGCTATACTAAAGTGAAACTGGCCTTTGTGCGCATCGGGCAAACCTGGAATTTGGTCGAAACCATAACCATAATCCAGACCCAATAAACCAAATATTGGCAAGAAGATACGAGCACCAACACCCACAGAACGTCTCACATTAAATGGAGCAAATTGTTTAAGGCTATTCCAGGTATTACCTCCCTCTGCAAATGCCAGTAAGAACACGGTGGCTTGCTGGCTGGTAGTAAGCGGGTGACGGAGCTCCAAAATGTACTTATTAAAGATGGGGCTACCGGAGTTTTGAGCAATTTGCGGATTTGAACCCACCGGGATAACAGCATTGTTTTGATATCCACGCAAACCTATGATTTCGGAACCTTGCAAAAAGTTGAATCCCTGCATACCATCACCACCCAATCTAAATCTCTCAAACGGCGACTGACCAACAGCGCTGTTGTAAAAGCCCATGATACCAAACTGTGCCTGTGCTTTTAATACGAATTTGCCATAGATACGCTGAAACCATTGCGCCTCAAATTTCCACTTATGGTACTCGGTATATTTGTAACGTTCCTCATCGGTAGCGGTTACATAATTGGTTTTGTTAAACAAGGAGTATGGAGGAGTCAGCTGCATTGTTAAACGAATATTCGACCCTGTTGTTGGATAAATTGGTGCATCTACCGAATTCCTGGAGATCTCCTGTGTAATGTTGAAGTTATAAGAAGTACCGTTGGAGAATAAAAAGCCCTGGCCATAATTATTCAAAATATATTGCTGCATGTTGACAGCATGGCTCATGGTAAAATAGTTATCAGGCCAGTTCAAGCGTCTACCCAAACTTACTGTAAGACCATTCATCCTAATTTTCTGCAAATTAGGATTGGAACGCCCTAAGCCGTTGGATTGTAATGAAGTGAATGCACTAATTCCAAAATTGATCGGCTTTTTGCCGCCTAACCATGGCTCTGAAAAAGAGAAATTATAAGATTGGAAGAACTTACCATTCGTTTGCCCCCTGATGCTTAACCGCTGTCCATCTCCTTTAGGTAAAGGCTTCCAAGCCTCCTTTTTGAACATGTTTCTGGCAGAAAAATTATTAAAGGTCAAACCCAAAGTACCAATAATACGGCCTCCGCCAAATCCGCCTGAAAGTTCAATCTGATCAGAAGGTTTTTCGGCAACGGTATATTCTATGTCAACTGTTCCATCTGCCGGATTAGGCATAGGCTTTACATCCGTTTTTTGCTCATCGAAATTTCCCAACTGCGCAATCTCACGGGTAGTACGGATGATATCTTGTTTAGAAAATTTCTGTCCGGGCTTCGTTCTAATTTCACGTAAAATTACCCGATCATTGGTAATTTCATTGCCCTTAACAGTTACTTTGCTGATGGTATATTGCGGACCTTCATAGACCCTCAGTTCCAGATCGATGGTATCTTTTCTTACCCTGGTTTGGACCGGATCAACATTAAAAGTCAGGTAACCATTGTCCAGGTAAAGAGAAGAAACATCATCACCATTGGCGCTTCCGGACAATTTCTTATTCAGCTTTTCCTCACTAAAAACCTCTCCTTTTTTGATACCGAGAATTTTATCTAACACATCTGCACCATATTGTGCATTACCCGACCAGTTGATATCTCCAAAATAATATTTGGGCCCTTCATGCAGTACTATTTTAACGTTCACAGTTTGTGCATCGTTTTTATAAATACTGTCTTTCAGAATATTAGCATCTCGGTACCCCTTTTCCTGCATTTTTGAGATCAGCTTTTCTTTGGCCTCCTCATATTTTTCGTTAAAGAATTTACCTGAACCAAATACCCGGTAAATTGCCTTTTCTTTAACCTTTTTTAGGTATTTTTTGAGTTGATTGTCGCTAAAATCTTGATTGCCTTCAATATCAATTTGATTGATCTTGAATTTATTGTATTTATTTACAGCGATTTGTAGAATGACGTTATTTGCCTCAGATGTATCTTTCTTCTGCTTAAATTTCACATCTGGATAGAGGTATCCTTTTTCGTTGAAATGTTTCTTGATGATGGAACTAATGGTGTTAAAAAGGTTATCATTAATGATTTTACCATTTTTATCCTTGATCTTTTCCAGAATATCCTCCATTTCCCCCTTTCTAAGCCCACTGATATTGAATTGACTGACCCTTGGACGTTCCACAATTTCAATCTCAAAAAAAATGGTGTCAGATTTAATGTCAGCCACATTCAATTTTACATCATCCATTAAACCCTGCTCCCACAGGTTTTTGATTGCATTGGAGGTAGCATCTCCGGGCACCACAATGCGCTCTCCAACCGTAAGTTTTGCGATGGTAACGAGTACTCCCGGATCGAGATATTGTGCTCCTTTTACGGTTGTACCGCCGATGATGTATTCTTTTGGATTCAAATAACTGATTTCATCACTTGAATTATTCCGATTAATGGATGGCTGCCTGCCACGACCAAACTGTGCAAAGGTCACAGTGCTGTAGAGGAAAAAAATAAAGAGTAACAGTAGGCGATTCATCTCAGAATTTTATCGTGCTAAAATAGCTTAATGCTTTGTTAAAATTTGTTAAAAATGAAATTTACTTGACTTGTTCGCTGGTCATACCAAAACGACGCTCTCTTTTTTGATAATCCAAGACAGCATCAAACAAATCAGTTCTTCTAAAATCGGGCCAGAGTTTTGGCGTAAAAAAGAGTTCGGTATAAGCGAGCTGCCAAAGCAGGAAATTACTGATCCTCAACTCTCCGCTGGTGCGGATCATCAGCTCAGGATCGGGCAAACCGGCGGTGTTTAACCGATCAGCAAAAAGATTTTCGTTTATTTCTTCAGGATTTAAATCCCCTGCTTTTACACTTGCAGCGATACTTTTTACGGCTTCTGTAATTTCCCATCGGGAGCTGTAACTCAAGGCCAATGTAAGGGTGCAACGCTTATTGTCTTTGGTTTTTTCCATTGCTTCACGCAATTGGCGGTCGCAAGATTTGGGAAGTGAGTTCAAATCACCGATGGTATTTAAACGCACACCATTCTCCATTAAGGTTTTGGTTTCTTTGGTAATGGTAGAAACCAACAATTCCATCAGGGCATTTACCTCATGTTTGGGGCGGTTCCAGTTTTCGGTAGAAAAAGCATAGAGTGTTAAGTAAGGGATGCCTAACTCAACAGCTCCCTCTACAGTATCGCGAACAGCCAAAACCCCATTTTGATGACCAAAAACCCTCAATTTGCCTTTTTCTTTGGCCCATCGCCCATTACCATCCATGATAATGGCTACGTGTTGTGGTAAATTATTTAAATCTATTGTTGCTGGAATACCCATCTATCTTCTCCTCCGCTTTTGAGTCACATCGAGCGGACATTTCTGACTTACAAAGGTATGAGTTAAGCTTAAGCCTGCAAACTTATAATTGGGTGTACCTGTGTTGAACACCTTTCCGGTAGCTAAATGGTAGTCAATCATGATATTCCAATTCCCTTTCACATTGTATTTAACACCGGCACCTACCAAAGTGTTGATGGAATTGGGGGTTTGAGGGTTTGCTGAAAAGCCGGTTGTTAAAAAAGGACTGAATCGATACTTTTCAGATGAAGTCTGGTACTTGAAAAAATTAAATTCAACCTCAGCGTTTACTTGAGTTTGATTAGAAGTAGATTCAAAAAAATTTCCTTGTTGTATGCCAAGCTTTGCCGACCAGTAAGAATCAAAGTTTCTTTTTACATGTGCTTGGAGGAGCTGCCCTTTGAATTTTAAAAGATCATTTGGGAAAGCAGTGTAAATTTGATCGGAGAGGGCAACACCCAAGCCTACTTCCCAGGTTTGTGCCTTGGAGAAGAATGGGAAATAACTCAAGAGTAGGACAACCAGAAATCTTTTGTAGCTCATATTAATAATTCCGTGTATCAATACCCCAGAGTAGTTTATTTCTTAAGGTGGATAGGTAATTTTCGTTATTTAATCGAACCAGATTGATCTGAAAATCAGCTTTCCTGATGACCGTTTTTACAGAAGTATCTACCACTTCAGTACGCGAATCGCAGGATAAACGGTACTTGGAACTTCTTCCCTCTATTTCAAAAGACAATTCGTTATGATCTGATAACACTATTGGCCGAACATTTAAGTTATGGGGTGCAATGGGTGTGACCACGATGTTACCCGAATTCGGAAATACGATGGGTCCGCCACAGCTGAGAGAATAAGCCGTTGAACCAGTTGGAGTAGCTACAATCAATCCATCGGCCCAATAAGAGTTCAAAAATTCATTATTGAGATACGCATGAATAATGATCATGGCTGAAGTATCTCTCTTGTGAAAGGTGATATCATTCAAAGCGAAATTATCAGATCCAAAAGGGTTAAATGCCGACTCGATATTCAATAAAGACCTTTTATCGAGCGTATAGTTTTTTTGGATGAGGCTCTCGATGGCAGATTCAATATCATCTTTATTGATACTGGCCAAAAATCCCAGTCGGCCAAAATTGATACCCAATACCGGAATGTTTGAATCTCTGATAAGCGTAACCGTATCGAGCATGGTACCATCGCCGCCGAGGCTGAATAACATATCCACCTGCCCTTTCAAATCTTCGGCAGAGGAAAAAGTATCTGAAGCAGTATTCAGCTTAATTTTATCTGCAATAAACTGATTGAATTTATCGTAGATGACGGTTTCGATCTGTCTGGCGGCCAAACAATCGAAAATGTGTTGTAAAAATGGGACAACCGAACTATTAAACTGTCTGCCGTAAATTGCAATTTTCATAAATGTCAATTAAATATTCAGATAATTCATCAGCTGGTCGTACCTGTCTGAATAATTATTTTTTTGATTAAAATCGTTGAATACAGCCAATACTTTATAGTTATATCGCTCGAAAGAGGCTACGATACCATTGACATCGGTGCGATTAATTTTTAGGGTGATCTCCAACCGGTTTGAATCCTCAAAACTGCAAACTCCCGAACTCAGAATTGCGGCATGGTCAGATTCAACAATCTGGGACAGATGCGCTAGTGAAAAGTCGTGAGCAGGTAATTCTAAGATCACAATACTGCCCGGCACTGCCAATGCATTCAATTTAGCCAATCCCGCAAGGAGCCCTTCGGCTACAATTAAACCCTCGTAATTTTTATTGGGATGTAGTACCGGCACACAGTCAATTTTTTGTTCGACCATCAACTGGTGAACTTCTTGAACATGTTGAACATCGAACACAAAATGAGGAATCAAATTCAGCTGAGCGTCTTTCAGTTGCACTTGCTCGTCAGACCAATCGAGCAAAGCTTCTTCCGGCACCAAACCCAGAAAATACTGGCCATCCGCTAAGGGTAAATATTTTAGGTGGAATTCAGCCATACGCTGCTTGGCTTTCAGCACAGTGTCTGATAGTTTTAGCGGCAAAATGGCCGGATTTATTAATTCACCTGCAAGCATGCATTAGTATTTTAAACGGTCTAAAAACTGATGAAGGTGTTGATTGAATTCTTGAGGTCTTTCCATCATCGGTGCATGGCCGCATTGGGCAATCCAATTCAGCTCTGCATCGGGTAACAATTTGTTAAATTCCAAAGCAACATCAGGTGGAGTTACCACATCATTCTTACCCCAAATGAGGCAAACAGGTATCTTGATGTCCTTCAGTTCTTTTGCCATATTATGTCTGATCGCTGATTTTGCCATGGCCAAAATGCGAATCACTTTGTGACGGTCGTTTACCGTAGCGTACACTTCATCTACCAACTCTTTGGTTGCAGTAGCAGGATCAAAAAAAGTAAACTCTACTTTCTCTTTAATGAACTCGTAATTTTCTCTTCTTGGGAATGAACCACCAAAAGCATTTTCATACAATCCGGAACTGCCTGCCAGCACCAATGCCTTTACTTTATCCTGATGACTCAGGGTATAGACCAAGCCCACATGACCGCCCAAAGAATTCCCCAACAAAACAAAACGGTCTAATTGTTTAAATTTCACAAACTTTGCCAAGTACTTCGATAAAGTCTTTACACCGGTAGTCAAAAGAGGCAAATCGTAAATGGGCAACATGGGAATAATAACCCGGTAACGACCCTTAAATTCGTTGATTACAGCCTCCCAATTGCTCAATGCACCCATCAATCCATGGAGCAAAATAAGCGCCTCACCTTCCCCTTCTTCTACATATTTAAAGCCTTTTTCTTCCTTAATAACAAACTCCATAATTGATAACGCTAATATTTGGGTGCAATTGTCTGGTTTTCATTTTAATTCCACTCAATTATACTAAAGTTTAAGTATATGATTGAGAGTTATTTTTCAAGAATTAATTCTTTTACCAACTCCGCAACGGTTTTTCCATCAGCCTTACCGGCCAGTAATTTATTGGCCAGGCCCATCAGTTTGCCCATGTCTTTCATACCATCAATGGCATGTTCAGCAATCAGGCCCTTAACAATTTGACGAATACTTTCGCGATCGAGCTGCTGGGGAAGATAAGCTTCAATCACGGCAATTTCTTCAGCTTCAATTTGATAGAGGTCATTTCTATTTTGAGTTTGATAGATCTCTGCCGATTCTTTTCGCTGCTTCACTAATTTTTGCAAAACTTTAATTTCTGCCTCTTCACTCAGGGTGTCGGCGGCACCTTTTTCTGTTTTCGCCAAAATTAAAGCTGCTTTTATGGCTCTCAATCCACGTAAACGGGCCTCTTCCTTTGCCAGCATGGCTGCTTTGATATCCTGATCTATTTGTGCTTGTAATGACATGATTTATATATTTATTTTCTCAATAAATGACTGGTATTGGCTTGTGCGGTAGGCATGATGACTAAATCGTTCACGTTCACATGAGCCGGACGACTCACCGCATACCAAACGGCGTCTGCAATATCTGCAGCCAAGAGTGGTTCAAAACCTTGATAAACGGCTTTCGCTCGTTCCTTGTCTCCTTTGAAACGAACTTCAGAAAATTCAGTTTCTACAGCTCCGGGATGAATGCCGCTGACTTTAATTCCGTGCGGCAGTAAATCAATTCGCATGGCTTTATTCAATGAATCCACCGCATGTTTACTGGCACAATACACATTTCCGTTGGCATAGGTTTCTTTACCGGCAATGGAGCCAATGTTTACAATATGTCCGCTTTGCTGTTGAACCATCCAGGGACTGATGAGTCGGGTTACATAAAGCAGGCCTTTAACATTGGTATCAATCATCGTATCCCAATCATTCAAATTGCCCTCATGAATCGGGTCTAACCCCTGGCTCAAACCGGCATTGTTTACCAATACATCTATTTTTTTCCAGTTATCGGGCAGGGCGTTCAATTTAGCAGCAACTGCCTCCGCATCTCTTACATCTAATTCAACATTCAAAACCTGCACACCAAAACGAGCTTTTAAATCGGAAGCCAATACTTCGAGTTTCTCTTTTCTGCGGGCTGCAAGAACGAGATCATAATGATTAGAAGCAAAAATTTCGGCACATGCAGCACCAATTCCGGAACTTGCACCGGTTATGAGTACTATTTTTGACATATTGGGTGGATTTAGACTCGAAAATACTGTTTTAAACTCAATTCGCTTTACTCGAAATATAAACTAAACTGCAAGTGGCGAAGGAAGACTTTATCTGCAAATGTCTGATCTGCACGGACATCATGCAGCGTATTAGCCAATTTTATTTCTGGCGATAGTTTAAAATAATCGAAATAAAGATCGAAGCCCACACCTGTTTCGTACCACCAAGTGTTTCGCTTAAACTTGGCAGGATTATCGTTATAGGTTTTATTACTGATGATGTCTCTGGCATATTTAACACCGCCAATTACATAGGCCCTAAAATTCTTTCTTCTGTCCGACTTAAATTTAAAGCCAAGAGGTGCTTCAATAGCATTCGATTCTACATTGTCTAATGCATGCAATGCTCTGTCAACAAATACAATGCTTGGTGTAAAACGAATATTTCCGTGATTCCCCACTCGCCAATCGGAAACAAAACCCAATCCAAATCCTGGTGAGCTGGGATTGTTGATGTCAGATTTAACTCTGGAAGAAACATATTGGAAGCTAAAACCAAAGTGAAGGAATTGTTCATCGACCCCACCACCCCAATTTTGCTGAGCGCTCAATGGTAAATAGCAGAAAATGCTGATCAACAAGATAAAAATTCTTTTCAAGATCATTTTACACCGGTATAAATGGAACAAATGCCAAAAGCTAATGGACGGCACTTTTGTTGTTTAAAACCAACCTGCTGCATTAAATCAGTAAAGTTTTCTCCATCTGGGAAAGCGGCAACCGATTCAGGCAAATAGGCATAGGCACTGTTATCCTTAGAAAACAATTTACCTATGGCTGGGGTGATGTAGTAGAAATAAAAATTATACAACTGCTTGATCGGGAAACGCTTGGGTTGTGAAAACTCAAGGATCACGGCTTTGGCACCCGGTTTCAGCACCCGGTAAATATCAGATAAGCCTTTTTCTAAATTCTCAAAATTACGTACACCATAAGCCACCGTCACCGCATCAAAAGTATTGTCTTCAAAAAGCAAACGCTCCGAATCACCTAAACGTACTTCGAAGGTCTGGCTCAAACCCCGTTTTTTAATTTTCTGCTCGGCCACATCCAACATACCTCTGGAGATATCTACACCAATGATGTTATTAGGCTTTAAGATGCTGATGGCTTCAAAAGCGAAATCGCCCGTACCGGTTGCCACATCCAAGATTAGCTTTGGCCGGTCGGCGAGCAGTTCTTTGATCGCTTTTTTGCGCCAAATGATATCAATACCTAAGGATAAAAAATGATTCAGGAAATCGTAAGTACCCGAAATGTTGTTGAACATTTTAGCTACCTGCTCTTTTTTGCTACTCTTTGAATCTTTGTAGGGAATAACCGTTTTGGCCATGTTGCAAAGATAAGTTGCAACAAGCACATAAAACGTGAATTACAGAAGAAAATTAAGCTCAGCCACAAAATTCCTTTCTCGAAAAGGATTAACTTTGAGCCATGATCAAAACTGCCGCTTTTGTTTGCAGCAACACCCGAACCGATAAGTTGCCCCCTCCGGTACGTCCCGAATATGCGTTTATTGGTCGCTCCAACGTGGGCAAATCATCACTCATCAACATGCTGCTCAACCACAAGGGACTGGCTAAAACTTCCCAAAAACCTGGGAAAACACAATTGATCAATCATTTCATCGTGAATGATGATTGGTATTTAGTTGACCTACCGGGATATGGTTATGCCCGTACCTCAAAAAGCAATCGTACCGAGTGGGAACGGTTCATCCGATATTATTTAAAGAACCGCGAAAGCTTACAATGTGTTTTTGTTTTAATAGACAGCAGATTGGAGCCACAAAAAGTAGATATAGAGTTTTGTAACTGGTTGGGAGAAGAGGGTATCCCCTTCTTGTTAATCTTTACAAAAGCGGATAAACAGTCGGCTGTTAAAACAGATCAAAACGTCGCAAAATTCAAAAAAGAACTCTTAAAATCTTTTGAAGAAGTTCCTCAAATATTTATTACCTCTGCCGAAAATAAATTGGGAAGAGATGCTGTTTTAAGATTGATCGACGAATTGAACAGCCAATTTAGCATATGAAAAAATACGCTTCACTCGTACTTTTTGCACACAGCATCTTTGCCATGCCTTTTGCCTTTATTGGCTTTTTCTTGGCATTGAATACCACTCCGAATACTTTTGAATGGACCAAGCTAATCCTGATGGTGCTGTGTATGGTTTTTGCACGCAACTCGGCCATGGCATTTAACCGTTACCTAGATCGGGAATTTGATGCAAAAAATCCCCGTACTCAGGTTCGTGACATCCCTGCAGGTAAAATTAGTGCGAATGAAGCTTTAATTTTCACGCTCATCAATGCGGTTTTATTCATCGGCACCACCTTTTTTATCAATAGTTTATGCTTTTACCTTTCGCCTGTGGCATTGGCGGTGGTACTAGGATACAGCTATACCAAACGATTCACACCTCTTTGCCATTTGGTTTTGGGATTAGGCTTGGCCCTGGCCCCCATCGGCGCTTATCTGGCGGTTACAGCAGCGTTCGCTCTTACACCCATATTTTTCTCTTTGGCCGTATTGTGCTGGGTAAGTGGTTTTGACATTATTTACGCTTTGCAGGATGAGGAGTTTGATAAACAGGAAAAATTATTTTCCGTTCCGGCCTGGCTGGGTGCAAAAAAAGCCTTGAAAGTAAGTGCATTTTTGCATGTTTTGAGCGTGATTTTCATCTCGATGCCACTATTTTTCAGCACTTTAAGCTGGTTTTACATTTGTGGCATCTTATTCTTTGCTGCCCTGCTCGTATATCAGCATAGTTTAGTAAAACCCAACGATTTGAGTAAAGTTGACAGGGCTTTCCAGACTACCAATGGTTATGCATCCGTTGTATTTGCAGTATTTTATTTATTAGATGTTTATTTGAGAAGTCCCTATTGAATAAAATGGAAGATTTAAGTATGAAACAGAAAAAACGGAATTATCTCTCTTCAAATTTTGAAATGACATGGGAGCACATTGAACCCGTTTTTCAAGAATTACAACTTAGACAAATTCATTCGGCTGCCGACCTGGAACAGTGGTTGAGAGATCGCAGTGAATTGGAAGCTGCTTTGGAAGAAGATTTCGCCTGGCGATACATCCGTATGACTTGCGATACCAGTAGCGAGCAACTATTGGCCGATTTCCAATACTTTGCCACCGAAATTGAGCCAAAAGTAGCTCCCTTAAACAACGAGCTCAATAAAAAATTCATCGCTAGCCCCTATCTCGATCAGCTGGACCAGCAGAAATATTTTGTCCTGATCAGAAGTACACGCAAGGCATTAGAACTGTTCAGAGAAGAAAACGTAGCCTTACAAACCGAAATTCAGCTGGAACAACAGAAATACCAAAGCATTACCGGCGCCATGTCGGTACAACTTAATGGTCAGGAATATACGTTGGAACAGGCTTCCGTTTTTTTAAAAGACCAGGATCGTGAGCTTCGCCAGCAGGCATGGGAAGCCATAAGCAGCAGAAGGCTAAAAGATAAGCAAGCGCTGGACGAATTGTTTGACCGTCTGCTGAAATTGCGCCACCAGGTGGCTCTCAATGCCGGATTTGACAATTTTAGAGATTATATGTTCCAGGCCTTGGGCCGTTTTGACTATAGCCCAGAAGATTGCTTCCGTTTCCATGAGGCTATTGAAAAAGAAGTGGTTCCGGTATTGCGTAAACAGGCAACGGCCCGAAAGAAAGCCTTAGAACTAACCTCACTAGAGCCCTGGGACATGGAAGTGGACATCTCCGGCAAACCCGCTTTAAAACCTTTTGCCAATGGGCAAGAGCTGATTGATAAAACCATTGATTGCTTTAACAGATTAGACCCTTTCTTGGGCGATCGCATCGAAAATATGAAGCTAAACGGCCTTTTTGATGTGGAAAGCCGGAAAGGAAAAGCGCCGGGTGGGTATAATTATCCATTGGCAGAAACGGGGGCTCCGTTCATTTTCATGAATTCGGCCAATACCTTTCGCGACCTCACCACCATGGTACATGAAGGCGGACACGCCATTCATACTTTTGTAACAGCCGATTTGGAGTTAAACGATTTTAAACACTGCCCTTCTGAAGTTGCTGAGCTGGCCTCTATGAGCATGGAGTTAATTTCTATGGATGAATGGGATGCTTTCTTTGAGTATCCGGAAGAACTCAAAAGAGCCAAAAGAGATCAGTTAAAAGATGTATTAAAAACACTGCCTTGGGTAGCCATAGTAGACCAATTTCAACATTGGATCTACACCAACCCTGAACATACGGCAGCAGAGCGAAACGCTGCTTGGGTAGAAATTTTCGAACGTTTCGGTGCCAATTTCATCGATTGGAATGAACACAAAGACGCTGAAGCATTTTTATGGCAAAAACAACTTCATATTTTTGAAGTGCCCTTCTATTACATTGAATATGGCATTGCCCAATTGGGTGCAATAGCTGTTTGGAAGAACTATAAAGAAAATCCGAAGGAGGGATTAAACAACTATCTAAATGCCCTGAAACTTGGCTATACCAAAACTATTCGTGAAATTTATGAAACTGCCGGTGTTCGGTTTGACTTCAGTGCCGCTTATGTTAAAGAATTGGTACATTTCGTCCAAAACGAATTGGAATTATTAGAGCAATAGACGGTGCTTAAACTGTTGGAAATTTAATTTTACAAGAACTTAAACGATCATTAATGTCGCAATCACTATTCAGAAAAAAAACCATTTCTAATATTTTAAAAGATCAACAAGCCGGTTTTTCAGATGCCGAAGGCCATCAAAGCCTTAACAAAGTCCTCAAAGTAAAAGACTTAACTGCCATGGGTATTGCGGCAGTAATTGGAGCTGGTATTTTTTCAACCATTGGCACGGCAGCTTACAATGGTGGGCCGGGTGTTTCAATCTTATTTATCATTACGGCCATCACCTGCGGTTTTTCGGCTTTGTGTTATGCAGAATTTGCATCTAGGGTGCCTGTTTCTGGCTCGGCCTATACGTATGCTTATGTAGCTTTTGGCGAATTGGTAGCCTGGATCATTGGCTGGGCTTTGATCCTCGAATATGCCATTGGAAACATTGTGGTGGCCATCTCCTGGAGCGGTTATTTCAACAATATTTTGCAGGCAATGGGCATACACCT